>NZ_BAABFL010000444.1:0-28422 GCF_039540975.1 Kistimonas scapharcae | reverse complement strand
ATTCCGAGACTGGCAAATATTATCGAATACGCCTCATGCTGGCTGCCATGTGGTCTGCACAGGAGTTTTTGAGTACTTACATGAAAACGAAAGTATTCATCACGATATCAGGGAGAGATTGGCCGACAATATTAACCGGTTTTTTGTTGTGCAATCTGTCCAGTCAGATGCCCCTGTTTCATTACTAGACAGATTATTGCTGTCGATGGCATTTACTAAGATGAGTGATCAAACCGTCACCAAGAAAAGGATTCCACACGCTATCGTACTTGAGGGCTCCTTGAAAGCTGGTGCTCAAAAGATGGTTCTCAGAAGGTTTGGGACAACCACGATAACGCCTTTCTTGAGCAGCTCTCTTCTCCTAAGTCCTGTTGGATTTTCCAGTTTGCTTCAGATGTTTGACAGGCAACAATTCTGGATAAAACCACTACAAAAAAACGCGCCTCAAAATCTTGAATATTCTGTAAATACAAAAGGTTAGCTATCCTTTCTCTGGTAATTAAACAGCATGCTTCCACTTTGCCCGAAGAGTTAAGACCGTAGCTCTATTGACAATTATTCAATGCTGCCAAAAACGCCATTATCGGTCAGGTCAGTCAGCAGCGCTGTCCAGGTTTCTCGTTCGTTGTCAGTCAGATTTTCCACCAGACTGGCTGAGATATGGCGATTATCACAAACTGCCATGACGACTGCGTTGAGCGAAACGGGCAATGTATAGTCTTGACCGTTGGCAAAAAAATACACCGCATCGTCATTTTCAGACAGGTACCAAGCAAGCCGTGCGTCATCAGCCACCCATACGTCAGCCGTTAAAGGCTCGGGATCAGTCACGACATTCTCAGGGTACTTGGGCTCAGTCATCAGTCGACCAAACCAGCGAGCGACCTGTTCTGGGTTATTGGCATATTGGTGCAATATCGCTTGGACACGGGTGATAGCTTCAGCGGAAATCTCTGCTGGATGGGATGGCACCTTGAGATCCGGATCGGCGTAACGCAGGAAATCGGATAAATGGTCATTGAGCCAAAGCCCATAATCACTGACCACCTCTCCATGGGAAGGCGCACGAAAACCGACGGACACTGTCACACAATCATTGGAGGTTGCCGTACCCCAGTGGGCGACACCGGGCGGAAGATAGAGCATATCGCCCGGCTCCATGTGGAAATCCTGATCGGTTTTGAACTCTGCCAGAATTTTCAAATCCGGATGGGGTAGCAGGGGGCTGGTATCATCGCATAACTGGCCACTTTGCCAGTGCCGGTTACCAGACGCCTGGATCAGGAAAACATCGTAATTATCATAATGCGGGCCGACTCCGCCACCCTCGGTGGCGTAACTGATCATGATGTCATCCAGCCGCCAATCCGGGATGAAACGGAATTCATTCAACAGTTCTCGAACCTCTGGCACCCAGTGATCGACAGCCTGGACGAGCAGCGTCCAGTTGTCAGGGGGGAGGTTCACGAAATCCTGCTCTTTAAACGGACCTCGCTTTAATACCCATTCCTGATCACCCAGTTGCCGTAGCAAGAGGCGTGATTCAACGGATTCCTCGCAGGCCAATCCGGCCAGTTCATCAGGAGACATGGGAAGCGTCCAGTCAGGCAGAGCCTGCCTGATCAGCAAGGGTTGTTTTTGCCAGTATTGGGCAAGGAACTCGCTGGCGCAGAGATCGCCAAGTACCGGGAAGCGGAGAAGGTTCATGAGCAAACCTGTTACAGAATCCAATAAAAACGCCGGCATTTAGCCGGCGCTTAGACGCTCAATCAAACAGCTTTTGCCTGATCGGCGGCATTGCCGGTATAGGCTGACGGCGTCAGTGCCAGCAGTTGAGCCTTGGCATCCGCAGGGATTTCCAGCTGATTGATAAAGGTCTGCATACCTTCACGGGTAATGGCTTTACCTCGGGTAAAGGCCTTCAGCTTTTCATAAGGCTCAGCAATCCCATAGCGACGCATGACGGTCTGAACGGGTTCGGCAAGCACTTCCCAGGCATTGTCCAGATCTTGGGCCAGGCGCTCCCGATTAACTTCCAGTTTGCTGATACCTTTCAGGGTTGCCTCATAAGCGATCAGACTATGACCGATACCGACACCCAGATTGCGAAGCACGGTGGAATCAGTCAGATCCCGCTGCCAGCGAGAAACGGGCAGCTTGGTCGCCAAATGGCTCATGATGGCGTTGGCCAGGCCAAGGTTGCCTTCCGAATTTTCAAAATCGATCGGGTTGACCTTGTGCGGCATGGTGGAAGAGCCGACTTCACCGGCAATCGTCTTCTGGCGGAAGTAACCCAACGAGATATAACCCCAGATATCCCGATCAAAATCAATCAGGATGGTGTTGAAGCGCGCCAGTGCATCAAACAGCTCGGCAATGTAGTCATGGGGTTCGATCTGGATGGTGTAGGGGTTCCAGCTCAGACCTAGTGAGGTAATGAATTCAGACGCCAATGCCGGCCAATCGATCTCGGGGTAGGTGGCGTAATGGGCGTTGTAGTTACCAACGGCTCCATTGATTTTGCCCAGCAGCTCAACTGTGCGTATCTGCTTCAGCTGGCGCTCCAGACGATAAACGACGTTAGCCATTTCCTTGCCCAGCGTAGTGGGGGAGGCTGTTTGACCATGGGTGCGAGAGAGCATGGGGACATCGTGGAAGTCATGCGCCAGGGAGCGGATTGCATCACACAGCTGAATCAGGGGCTGAAGAATCGCGTCTCGACCTGCCTGAAGCATCAGACCGTGGGAAAGGTTATTGATGTCTTCCGAGGTACAGGCAAAATGCACGAATTCAAGTGCCTTGGTTAGTTCGGCATTCTGGGTCATCTTCTCTTTCAGGAAGTATTCGACCGCCTTGACGTCATGATTGGTCGTACGT
Source organism: Kistimonas scapharcae (assembly GCF_039540975.1). Lineage (NCBI taxonomy): Bacteria > Pseudomonadati > Pseudomonadota > Gammaproteobacteria > Oceanospirillales > Endozoicomonadaceae > Kistimonas > Kistimonas scapharcae. The sequence goes on along the minus strand of NZ_BAABFL010000444.1, from coordinate 25,545 downwards.
TCAAACGTCTTGACCTTCTGAGCGTCGGCTTCAGAGAAATCGTCAATAATGGCATTTAGCAGCTGATTGGCTTCAGCGCTGAAAGGCGGCAACTCAGCAATAGCGGGTTGCTGACTGAGATGCTGGAGCCAGCGAACCTCAACCATGACCCGAAAACGGATCAGGCCATATTCACTGAAAATCTCACGCAGCGGACTGGTCTTGCTGCCATAGCGGCCATCAACCGGCGAAATCGCTGTCAGTGCAGACAATTCCATCAAAACCCCCTTGATTTGAAGCGGTTAACCGATCGTTATCGGGCAATATCTGCCGGATAGGATCTGGGAATGGGCTGAAAAATTGCGCGGCATTCTACCTGAAAAATGCCGCGGTATCAGGTTTTGTTGCGTTGGTGATCGATAAGATCAGTGACCTTTGAGCAACTGGTCAATCGCGGCAAGCATTTTATTGCGACCAAATACCAGGTGCCAGCGGCGTCCACCGACCTGTCGCCACAGGATGGCAGAGCGCATTCCAGCCAGCAGGGCAGCCCGGATTTTGTCGGCACAAGCCTGGTTCTGCAGGTGCCGAATATCGCCCATAACCTGGATTCGGGTTTTGAATGTGCTGATCGTATCGAGATAAATGCTCGCAAGACTGGCCAGCACATTCTCGTGGGTAGGGGAGAAGTGGCGAGCCTGATCACTGGCGCGATCAATACGCTCGGCGATGGTGCTCATCATCCCCGGATTCCCACGTAATTTCCGCTCCAGATGAATCAGCGTCAGCGAATAGCGTATCGCATCGGCTTTTACTGCATCATGATTGCGTTGCAACACATCCCTGAGGGCTCTGAGGCCAGCTGTGACATTCCCGGCACTGCCACCATAGACATCCTCGACGCTATCAGGATTGGTGACAAAGATGCTGTTGATGCAGACAGCCAGCTCATGTTCAGGCACCTGGGCCGTTTTGGCAATTTTTTCTACCAGCGTGGCGGCCTGAAACAGGCCGGCCAGTGCCAGGGTACGATCGAGATCTTGTTGATTCACAGCTCCATTGACCCCCTAACATCAACCCGAAATCATGGTTTTATGGGCAAAGCGTTGCTCAATAATGCCACCGCCAAGACAGACATCCTGATCGTAGAAAACAACGGACTGGCCAGGGGTTACCGCACGCTGAGGTTCGTCGAAGAGGACATGATAGCCGCCATCTGGCTTTCGTTGAAGTGTGCAGGCCTGATCTGTTTGACGATAGCGGACCTTGGCCCGAAGTTTGTCTGGTACCAGCACAGGATCGTCATTAATCCAGTACACCGTGTCAACGGACAGGGCTTCGGAGAACAGACCGGGATTGTCGTTGCCCTGACCGACGATCAAGACGTTGCGAGTCAGGTCTTTCTCAATGACATACCACGGCGCATCATCGGCATTCTTAAGTCCGCCAATGCCCAGCCCTTGTCGTTGCCCGATGGTGTGGTACATCAGACCGCTATGGCGGCCGATCACTTTCCCTTCTTCGGATTCAATATCGCCAGGCTGGGCAGGAATGTACTGTTTCAGGAAGTCGCGGAAACGGCGCTCACCGATAAAGCAGATTCCTGTACTGTCCTTTTTGTTGAATGTCGCCAGCTGGTGCTGTTCGGCAATGGCCCGCACTTCGTGCTTTTCCAGCTCTCCAACCGGGAAGAAGCTGCGTGACAGTTCCTGCTCGCCGACTGCATGCAGGAAATAGCTCTGGTCCTTGTTGTTATCTAAACCTTTCAGCAGCAGGGTATGTCCGTCACGGTCTGAACGGCGCACATAATGGCCGGTTGCTATGGCGTCAGCACCCAGCTCAAGCGCGTAATCGAGAAAGGCTCTGAACTTGATTTCCCGGTTGCAGAGAATGTCAGGGTTAGGGGTGCGCCCGGCACGGTATTCAGACAGGAAATGTTCAAAGACATTATCCCAGTATTCAGCGGCAAAATTGGCCTTGTGAAGATGGATGCCGAGCCGGTCGCAGACGGCCTGGGCATCAGCCAGATCCTGGCGGGCCGTGCAATATTCTGTGTCATCATCTTCTTCCCAGTTCTTCATGAACAGGCCTTCGACCTGATAGCCCTGCTGCATGAGAAGGAGCGCTGAAACAGAGGAGTCGACACCGCCGGACATACCAACGATCACACGGGTGTGCGCGTTATCGGTCATAAGAATGAAAACTAATTAGGGGTTAGACAGGGCGTCAATTGTAATGATGCAGCCCAGTACGTCCAGCGCCAAAACTCATACGGTCAGAATGTAGCTATAATTTAGGCGTATAACGAAGCTCGAGCGTGGTTTGTACGCATTTCTGTAACAAAACTACATTTATTCTTGGCGTGCTTTGGTATATCTTATTGCGCCAAACAGCCATGAGCGATAAATGTCGAGCGGGGCAGTAACCGATCCGAGCCATCGCCAGCACTGCAGTGAATGTAGCAAAACTACAAGAACAGGTAAGCTGCCGGTTATCGCCAGCGGCATAAAAAAGTCCAGATTACGGAGTAGATAATGGGATATCAGAAGATCAAAGTTCCGAAAGATGGTGACAAAATCACTGTAAATGCCGATCTCTCCCTCAATGTTCCCAATCATCCGGTTATTCCCTATATCGAAGGCGACGGTATCGGTATAGATGTATCGCCGGCCATGCTGAAGGTGGTTGATGCCGCTGTTGAAAAGGCCTATGGCTCAAGTCGTTCCATTGTCTGGATGGAAGTGTTCGCCGGAGAAAAAGCGGTGGAAGTGTATGGCGATGATGTCTGGTTGCCGGAAGAAACCCTTGAAGCTATGCGTGAGTACAGTGTTGGTATCAAAGGGCCGCTAACCACACCTGTGGGTGGCGGCATTCGTTCCTTAAACGTTGCATTGCGTCAAGAGCTGGATCTGTATGCCTGTATCCGTCCTGTTCGCTGGTTCAAAGGGGTTCCCAGCCCGGTGACTGCGCCCGAGAAAACTGACATGGTTATCTTCCGTGAGAATTCGGAAGATATTTATGCCGGTATCGAGTGGCAGGCTGACAGCCCGGAAGCGAAGAAAATCATTCGTTTCCTCAAGGAAGAAATGGGGGTTGAGAAAATCCGTTTTGATCAGGGTTGCGGCATTGGCATCAAGCCTGTTTCCAAAGAGGGTACCCAACGCCTGGTTCGCAAGGCTATTCAGTTTGCCATCGATAATGACAAGCCATCTGTGACACTGGTTCACAAAGGCAACATCATGAAGTACACCGAAGGTGCTTTTAAAGAGTGGGGTTATGAGCTGGCTCGGGAGCGCTTTGGTGCAGAACTGCTTGATGGTGGTCCATGGCACAAGCTTGTTAACCCTAAAACCGGCAATGAAATCATCATTAAGGATGTTATTGCTGATGCTTTCCTTCAGCAGATCCTGATGCGCCCTGATGAGTACAGTGTTATTGCAACACTGAACCTGAACGGGGATTACATCTCAGACGCCTTAGCAGCTGAGGTGGGAGGCATCGGCATTGCACCGGGTGCCAACATTGGTGGCAGTGTTGCGATTTTTGAGGCAACACATGGCACAGCACCCAAATATGCCGGTCAGGACAAAGTGAACCCAGGATCACTGATTTTGTCTGCAGAGATGATGGTTCGCCATCTTGGCTGGTTTGAAGCGGCTGATATGATCCTGAAAGGGGTTGAAGGTGCGATTGAAGCTAAAACCGTTACGTATGACTTTGAGCGCTTGATGCCTGATGCAACATTGTTGAAGTGTTCTGAATTTGCAGATGCGATTATCAAGAATATGTGAGATAGCCATCATAAAAAAGCCCGTCATTGTGAAGGGCTTTTTTATTTTAGTGTGTTTTATCTTTGATTCATTGTTCTGTAACGGCTATACCGGTTGGAACGGCTTGATCAGTATTGTTGCTATCGGATTCGTCGTTAGCTAATTGATCTTGCGGTATGAAGATATTGACGGCGTGCAATCCTTTGGGACCCTGGATGATATCATAGGTGACGACCTGGCCAGCTTTCAGGGTTTTATAACCATCCATCTTGATGGAAGAGTAGTGAACGAAGAGGTCTTCCCCATTACTGCCTTCCCCTAGGACAAACCCGTACCCTTTAGCATTATTAAACCACTTTACTGTACCTGTCGGCATCCTTCAGTCCCTCTATTCACTGCTTGTTATTTCTTTTGAGTGGATGTTTTTGTTCGTTTTTAGTTGTATGAAACCGCGTCCATGGGTTAAAACAAGTGTTAGACATGCCATCAATGCTGTCAAGTATTCGTCAGCCAGCATGGTACTATAGCGGTTAAGGAAACACTTCATCTGGCATTATGTTGACAACGCATTTCATGAGTAGCATTGAACGAATTCTACTATCCTTAGAGAAAGAAAATCATGAGTATGATGATGAGGGTAGTGTTGCCGTAGCCCCGGTGAAGCCGAAGCTTGCACCCCCGCCGATGTACAAGGTCATACTGGTTAATGATGACTACACCCCGATGGACTTCGTGATCGAAGTTCTGGAATCCTTCTTCAACTTGTCCAGGGAAAAGGCGACACAAGTTATGTTGACAGTACATACTCAAGGACAGGCAGTATGCGGCGTCTACACAAAAGATATTGCCGAAACCAAGGCCGAGCAGGTCAATCGTTTTTCGCGGGAGCATCAGCACCCACTGCTTTGCAAAATCGAAAAAAACAGTTGAACAGCGTTGGTCGGGTACGAATATGCTCAACAAAGATCTAGAACAGACACTGAACAGCGCATTCAAGGAAGCCAGAACAAAGCGTCATGAGTTCATGACGGTTGAGCACCTGCTTCTTGCGCTTATTGACAACAAGTCAGCCAATGATGTCCTGGAAGCGTGTGGCGCAAATCTGGAAAAGCTTCGCAATGATCTTTCCCATTTTGTTGATTCAACCACGCCACTGATCCCAGGTAACGACGATGAACGGGAAACCCAGCCAACATTGGGTTTTCAGCGCGTTCTACAGAGGGCAGTCTTTCATGTCCAGAGCTCCGGCAAGAAAGAAGTGACTGGCGCGAATGTTCTGGTTGCGATTTTTAGCGAACAGGAAAGCCAAGCCGTTTATTTCCTGAAACAGCAGGAAATTGTTCGTATTGATGTAGTCAACTACATTGCTCACGGTATTTCTAAAGTACCTGGCCATCAGAGTCAGGACATGGAAGGGCATGAACTGCAGGAAGATTCATCAACCAGCGATGATGCAGCTGGCAGCAAGCCTCTAGAAGCGTATACAACCAACCTCAATGAACTGGCCATGAAAGGTAAGATTGATCCCTTGGTTGGCCGAGATAGTGAGCTTGAGAGGGTTGGTCAAATATTGAGTCGTCGACGTAAAAATAATCCGTTACTGGTCGGTGAGGCAGGTGTTGGTAAGACAGCCATCGCGGAAGGGTTGGCCAAAAAAATTGTTGATGGAGAAGTGCCAGATATTCTTGCGGATTCAACTGTCTACTCACTGGATATGGGAGCCTTACTTGCAGGAACCAAATACCGTGGAGACTTTGAAAAACGCTTCAAGCATCTACTGTCAGAGTTGAAAAAAACGGAAGGTGCCATCCTGTTTATTGATGAGATTCACACGATTATCGGAGCCGGTGCTGCATCCGGTGGTGTGATGGATGCATCGAACCTGCTTAAACCTCTGCTGACAAGTGGTGACTTGCGCTGCATAGGTTCAACAACGTTCCAGGAGTTCCGGGGCATTTTTGAAAAAGACAGAGCGCTGGCTCGCCGTTTCCAGAAAGTGGATATCGAAGAACCGGATGTAGACGACACCTACACGATTTTGCTGGGACTGAAGAAGAAGTTTGAAGAACACCACAAGATTAAGTACAAGAATGAAGCGCTGCGAGCTGCAGCCGAATTGGCTGAACGCTATATCAATGACAGACATATGCCTGACAAAGCCATTGATGTCATTGATGAAGCGGGTGCCTATCAACGGCTTCAGAAGGAAAGCAAACGTAAGAAGAGTATCGGAATTGACGAGATCGAATCCATTGTCGCCAAAATGGCGCGGATACCACCTAAATCCGTATCCTCTTCAGATAAAGAGCTTCTGGAGAAGCTCCCCAGAAATATGCGGCTCACCATCTTTGGCCAAGATGAATCCATTGATGCACTGACAACCAATATACGGCTTTCCCGTGCAGGTTTGAAAGCACCAGAAAAACCGGTGGGCTGCTTCTTGTTCGCAGGACCTACCGGTGTCGGTAAAACCGAAGTCTGTCGTCAGCTTGCGAAGTCGTTGGGTATTGAGCTGGTGAGATTTGACATGTCAGAATACATGGAATCTCATACTGTATCCCGTTTGATCGGTGCGCCGCCAGGTTATGTTGGGTTTGACCAGGGTGGCCTGTTAACTGAAGCGATTAACAAAACGCCACACTGCGTGCTGTTGCTGGATGAAATTGAAAAAGGCCATCCGGATGTGTTTAATTTGCTCCTGCAGGTTATGGACCATGGCACCTTAACGGATAACAATGGCCGCAAGGCTGACTTCCGTAATGTCATTCTCATTATGACAACCAATGCCGGCGCAGAGAATATGAGCCGAAGCTCCATTGGTTTCACGACGCAAGACCATTCAGTCGATGGCGGTGATGCGATCAAGAAGACCTTCACGCCAGAGTTCAGAAACCGTCTTGATTCCGTCATACAGTTTAAGCCGCTGAGCCCGGAGGTCATCACACATGTCGTTGATAAACAACTGACAGAGCTGCAATCACAGCTGGATGACAAAAAGGTTCAACTTGAGGTGAATGATGATGTTCGCAAGTGGTTGGCTGAGAGAGGTTATGACCGTCTGATGGGCGCACGCCCAATGGCTCGTCTCATCCAGGATCAACTCAAGAAGCCTATGGCCGAAGCAATTTTGTTCGGTGATTTGGTGAAGGGTGGCACACTGAAAGTCAGCTTGAAGGATGATGAGCTGGTTTTTGAAACAGAGCCTGCCTGAAGACTTTTCACGCTCATTTTCTCAGGGAGGGGACACCCTCCCTGCGAAAAGACTCTCAATCAACGCGCACGGTAAACGATACGCCCCTTGGTCAGATCGTATGGGGTCAGCTCTACGCGAACTTTGTCACCGGTTAGAATACGGATGTAATTCTTGCGCATTTTTCCGGAAATATGGGCTGTAATTACGTGGCCGTTTTCCAGCTCTACACGGAACATTGTGTTGGGTAGGGTGTCAACAATGACACCTTCCATTTCAAACGAGTCTTCTTTTGCCATTCGGCGTCTTCCTCAGTGAATGAAAAGTCTTCGATGAGATCGTAAATTGGCGTGCATTCTGCCCTAAAACCCTTTCTGAATCAAAGCCAACGGTGTCATGGGTGCTGCCAAACACCGTTAATATAACGCTCTTGTGGGGTATAGGATGATTTGTATGCCATTTTAGAACAATTCTGTATCCAGTACCCGAGATACAGATAGCGCTGTTGAGCAGAAAAACTTTCTTCAATCTGCCACAGAATGCAAAAAGTACCAAGACTTCGAGCACTTTCGTCAGGATCAAAAAAGGTATAAATGGCAGACAGCCCATTGGGCAATTGATCAGCAACCGCTACAGCAATCAGTCTCTTACCTTTTCTAAACTCATAAAATCGTGTGAAGCCATCATCCTGGCATAGAAAATCTAAAAACTGCCTGGGGGAGGGGGGGAACATATCACCATCCGCATGTCGTTCCCGGATATAGCGACGGTAAAGACGATAACGCTCTCGGGTAAACTCTGGCGCATTGCAATGTACTGAAAGATCCTGGTTTTTGTTCCAGATTCGTCGCTGCCCTTTACTACGTTTGAACACTTTGACTAATACTCTCACAGGGGTGCATGCAGTACAGGTTTCACAATAGGGACGATAAAAATGAGAGCCACTGCGCCTGAAACCATTATCTGCCAACAAACCAGATAGCTGCTGATCAATAGAGGCATCAGGGTCAAGGAACAGTGTTGTCGCCTGTTGATCCGTCAGATAGCTGCAATTATGTGCAGGGGTAGCAAAAAAACGTAATTGTTGTTCTTGACTCATAATGACTTTGAGAACAGTGTGTCTGTGGTGAGTGTTCTAGTAGAAACACGGGTTAATGATTGAATACGCTCTATGAAAGATTTACGTGATACCAGGTGAGCACCGAGGCTTTCCAAGTGAGGCGTGTGAACCTGGCAATCAACGACATCAAACAGTTCGGTTTGCAAGAGTGTAATAAATGCAAGCTTCGAGGTATTGGATTCCCGACTGAACATGGATTCACCAAAAAACACGCGTCCCATTGCTATACCATACAGTCCGCCAACCAGTGATCCATCCAACCACACCTCAATAGAATGCGCATAACCCGCCTTGTGAAAATCAATATAGGCTGACTGCATATCATCTGTAATCCAGGTACCTTCATGCGCCTGCCGGATCTCGGCACAGGCCTGAATCACTTGCGCGAAAGCGCGGTTTGCCGTGAGTTGGAATCGTTCCTCATTACGCTGCTGACGCAACAGTTTACGCATGCTTTTCGATACCCGAAGTGTTTCTGGCGTCAATATCATCCTGGGATCAGGCGACCACCATAAAATCGGCTGGCCATCGCTGAACCAGGGGAAAATGCCTTGTCGGTATGCATTTGCGAGGGTATCCACGGACAGATTGCCACCGGCACACAATAAACCATCCGGTTCCTTCAACGCTTGCTCAACAGGAGGGAATTCAGGATTCAGGTTATCCAGCCACGGGATCATGAACAGCACACTCTGATGTGATTTCTCCCTATACGATACCGTGTTACACCAAGGTCCCGTCAAGTCTGTCAGGCTTCGGTCATTACCCATTATGTTTGATAAAAAGCGAAGCTATGATGGCACCCTTTTTCTCGCTGCGGCCATCCCGGGCCCGCAATTCAATGAGCCAATCCCCAGGATAACCAGGCTCTCCTGTTTCTTAAACAGTCACAAATTCTAGCCAGGAGGCATCCGAGCATGGAGTTGTTGACCTTCATTGTTGAAAATCTGAACCTGATCGCCGTGCGGACTGCCGAACATATCGCACTGGTTGGCGTAGCCGTTGGGCTGGCGATCATTACCGGTGTGCCGATTGGCATCGCCATCACACAGAACCAGCGGGCGGCTAATGCGGTGCTGTACCTGGCGTCTGTGATCATCACGATCCCTTCCATTGCACTCTTTGGTGTGATGATGCCGGTACTGTCACTGTTCGGGCAGGGGATCGGGTATGTCCCTGCGGTCATTGCTGTGCTGTTGTACTCACAGCTGCCCATCATTCGCAATACCTATACCGCCATTAACAATGTCGATCCGGCACTCAGGGAAGCGGCCAAAGGGATCGGCATGACAACCTTTCAGCGTCTTGCCCGGGTGGAAATCCCGTTGGCAACCCCTGTCATCATGGCCGGTGTCCGTACAGCTGTTGTCATGAATATCGGGGTGATGGCGATCGCAACGTATATCGGCGCCGGCGGACTGGGCACGTTTATCAGCCGGGGAATCACCATGACCGACCCACGCCAGCTGATCACCGGCGCGCTGGCTGTCAGTTTACTGGCCATTGTCGTGGATTACGGGTTACTGCGCCTTGAGCGCCGACTGACACCGCCAGGCCTGCTGAAAGCCGCCTGACGTCCTGACAGATTCTCACGCTTACAACGCTACACTCTCCAGACAATATGATTAGAACAGACAAACTCACAAAGATTTTTGATACCTGCGAAGGCACCGTCACTGCAGCCGACCAGATTTGCATGGAAGTACCGGAAGGGGAGATCTGTGTCCTTCTGGGGCCATCCGGCTGTGGAAAAACCACGACGCTGAAGATGATCAACCGCATCATTGATCCCACCTCAGGGAAGGTGTTCATCAACGGTGAAGACACAACCGATCTCGACACCGTCACACTGCGTCGCCAGATTGGTTACGTCATTCAGCAGACCGGTCTGTTTCCGAACATGACCATTGAGGAAAATATCTGTGTCGTCCCCAAAATGCTGGGTTGGGCGCCGGATAAAATGGCGGAGCGGGCAAAGGAGCTGCTCGACTTGGTTGGCTTGGATCCCCGGGTATTCATGCAGCGCTACCCCAATGAACTCTCCGGAGGTCAACAGCAGCGGGTTGGTGTGATCCGGGCACTGGCAGCCAATCCACCGGTCATGTTGATGGACGAACCCTTTGGTGCCATTGACCCAATAAACCGGGAAATCATTCAGGATGAGTTTCTGCGCATGCAGCAGGAACTGAAAAAAACCGTCCTGTTTGTCAGTCACGATATTGATGAAGCCGTCAAAATGGCGGATCGCATTGCCATTTTCCGTGGCGGCAAGCTGGTTCAGTTTGATACGCCGGATCATATCCTGGCCCACCCCGCCAACAAGTTTGTGGCTGACTTTGTCGGTGATGACCGCACATTGAAGCGCTTGCAGCTGGTCAGGGTGGATGAAGTTATGGAGACACGTCCTGCCTCAGTTACCCCGCAGGATTCCATCCAGCATGCCATTGAGGTGATGGAAGATCGTGGACATGGCTGTGTAGTACTGGTGAACGAGCAGGAAGCCCCCATTGGTATTGTGGAGCGGAAGATGGTTGAAGGCCTGAAAGGCACCTGTGGTGAACATCACGAAGGCCTCAAGGCAGTGATTTCCGTTGATGACAACCTCCGCAAAGTGGCGTCCCTGCTATACAAACATGATGCTACCTGGCTGCCCTGTGTTGATGAGATGGGACGATTTCGGGGGGAGATCACCCAGCGGGGTATCACTCACCATCTGGGTATGACTTATCGGAACGGAGGTTAACGGATGAAGCGGAGACCTCTGGAAAGAGTAGGGCGGGTGGCGCTGCTACTGGCCGTCTTTGCGTTGGGGGTAGCCTGTCAGCGTACCGGCTTGCTCGATGATATCCTTTATTACACCGACGATATTCTGTACCTGAGTCAGCAACATTTGCTGCTGACGTTGTTTTCAGGCGGCATGGCCATTCTTGCGGGTGTTCCTTTGGGCATCTGGTTAAGTCGTCCGGCAAAGCGTGCCCAGGCACAAACCTGGATGCAAGTGTTAAATATTGGGGGCACGGTACCCACACTGGCCTTGCTTGCACTGTCCATGAGTTTTCTCGGCATTGGGGCCAAGCCTGCGGTATTTGGTCTTTTTGTGGCGACATTGCTACCCATTGTTCGTAATACCTGGTCAGGGCTGATGGATGTTCCTCCCCACCTGATTGAGGCAGCGGAAGGAATCGGCATGTCACCCATGCAGGTTCTGCTGCGTGTTGAGGTGCCCAACGCCCTGTTTGTCATTTATGCCGGTATCCGCACGGCACTCTCTATCAATATCGGCACCGTGCCTCTTGCATTTCTGATTGGCGGTGGCGGACTGGGTGAATTGATCTTTACCGGTATTGATCTCTATGAGCCCGGCATGATGCTGGCCGGAGCGATCCCTACGGCGCTTCTCGCCGTACTGGTTGATATGTTCATGACGTCAGTCACCTATATCACGGTGCCAAGAGGCGTCAATCCACTGCGGGCCTGATGCAAATCAGGCCTGATCTCTAACAATTCCTATCCGGAAGGAGTTTTGATGCTCAGACAAGTTGTGGGCCTGATTGCCATTCTTTTTTCCCTGAATGTATTTGCCAATGGTGATGAGATTGTTGTGGGGGGCAAAGGCTATACCGAACAGCGATTGCTGGCAGAGATGACCACCCAATACCTGAAAGCGAATGGGTTCGACGTTGACAAAAAAGTCGGTCTTGGCAGCGCCGTGTTACGACAGGCACTTGAAAACCAGCAGATCAGTTTGAACTGGGATTATGTTTCCACGGGCTTGCGCAACTACCACAAAGTCAACGACAAGCTGGATGCCGAAACCGCCTACCAGACACTGAGAACACTGGATGCGAAAAACGGCATTGAGTGGCTGACGCCATCCAAAGCGAACAACACGTACGCCATTGCCATGCGTGAAGAAGATGCTGAGAGACTCAACATCCGGACGATCAGCGATTTGGTGAGCGCATTGAAGTCGGGTGAAAAACTGGTGATGGCCACTAACGTTGAGTTTTACGCCCGCAAACAGGACGGTTTACCCGCTCTTCAGAAAACGTATCAGTTCAAGGTGCCTCGTTCTGCCATTCGTCGCATGGATAGCGGCCTGGTGTATAGTGCTCTACAGAAAGGGCAGGTTGATTTTGCCTCTGTCTTTGCAACGGATGGTCGTATCAAGGCTTTCGGTTTCCGTGTACTGGAAGATGATCAGAACTTCTTTATGTCCTATGCGATTACACCCGTGGTACGCTCGGAAGTTCTGGAACAGAATCCGGGCCTGGAAACCTTGCTCAATACACTGGCTGGTCAGCTCAATGATGCGGTCATGGTTGATTTGAATTCAAGAATCGATGTTGACCGGCAATCCGTAGAACAGGTTGTAACCGATTTTCTGAATGAAAGGCAACTGATCTAATGGGTCAATAATGGTACTAAAGAAGGAGTGAGGGCACTCATTCCTTCTTTTTTATCAGTATGTTAGAGAATGTTTTTGAAGTGTTCCAGTGACTCAGGATTGATCAAGGCATCGGTATTCTTAACGCTTTCCCCGTTAATGGTTGCCTTCACCGCCAGTTCACTGAGTTTACCACTGACCGTTCTGGGCAGGTCTGCCACCTGTAAAATTTTGGCAGGCACATGGCGGGGTGTGGTATTGGCCCGAATCGTTTTCCTGATATGGGCTTCTAATGATTCATCCAGCATCTGGTTATCTGTCAGACGCACAAACAGAATCACCTTTTCATCGCCATCCTCCAGATGGCCCACGGCAAGGCTTTCCTGAATTTCCGAAATCTTTTCAACCTGACGATAGATCTCTGCCGTACCAATACGGACACCACCGGGATTGAGTACCGCATCAGAGCGCCCGAAAATAATCACGCCATCTTCTTCAGTTAATTCACCGTAATCACCGTGCGCCCAGAGTCCCGGGTTGGCTTCAAAATAGGCCTTCCGATATTTTTTGCCGTCAGGATCATTCCAGAAACTCACCGGCATCGAAGGGAAACTGTTTCTGCAAACCAGCTCACCTTTTTGTCCTTTTACATTCTCACCGTGGCGGTTGATGAAGTGAACATCCATGCCTAATCCACGACACTGCAGTTGCCCTTTGTAGACAGGACGAACAGGACAGCCCAGGGCAAAACAGGAAACAATATCCGTACCCCCGGAAATCGAAGCAAGGTTAATGTCAAGTGAAATGGCATCGTAAACAAAATCGAAACTCTCATGCAGCAGGGGGGAGCCCGTCGATAGCATACGTTTCAATGCGGAGAGGTTGTGATGGTCAGCCGGTCGATACCCCGCTTTTTCAAGTGCAGAGATATACCGTGCACTGGTGCCAAATACCGTGACCTGTTCTTCTTCAATGATTCGCCACAAGGCATCGGGGCCCGGATAAAAGGGAGAGCCATCGTAAAGCACCACTGTTGCGCCAGTCATCAGGGCACTGGTTTGCCAGTTCCACATCATCCAGCCACAGGTGGTGAAATAAAACAGAATATCGCTATTCCCAAGGTCCGTGTGAAGACTCAACTCTTTGGCATGCTGGAGCAGGGTGCCACCATGGCCATGCACGATACACTTGGGCGCCCCTGTCGTACCGGAAGAATACAAAATGTAGAGCGGGTGGCTGAAGGCAACCGGTTCAAAATGAAGGCAATCCGCATCGTTATCAATAAAGGTGCCATAGGGCATAAACCCCGCCGCAGTGATGGCATCCGTTTGACCATTTAGGAAAGGAATGACCACAATGTTCTGCAGGGAAGGCATTGCCTCTTCAAGGGCTTTCAGTCGTTCCAGCGTATCAATGGTTTTGGCGTTGTAGAAATACCCATCTGCTGCAACCAGTAATTTGGGATTGATCTGACCAAACCGGTCAAGCACGCCATTGAAACCAAAGTCCGGGGAACAGGATGACCAGATCCCTCCGAGGCTGGTTGTCGCCAGCATCATGACAACGGTTTCGATGCAATTTGGCATCAGGCCAGCCACACGGTCACCTTTTTCTATGCCCGCATTTTTTAGCGCTTCAGCAACACGGGCGACCTGCAGGTAAAGCTCCGCATGGCTGATGGCTTGGCGTTCACCATCTTCACGACAAAACACCAGGGCCGATTTTTCATCCCTGCTGCGCAGCAGGTGTTCGGCATAGTTCAGGGTGGCTCCCTCGAACCATCGGGTATCAGGCAATGCTTTAGCATCAGTAAACACCTGCTGGGCGGGCCGGGAAAATTGAATATTCTGGTACTCCACGAGAAATGACCAGAATTCAGGACTGTTAGCCACACTCCATTGATACAACGTGTCATAACATTTGTGATTTGTACCAAAGCGCTCATTTACGGCTAACATGAAACGCCACAGCGCTGAAACGTGAACCTGTTCGTCAGTGGGAGACCAGAGAGGGGTGTTCATTGTCATTATCGTCCGTTCCTGTGTCTGGTATGGCTGGGACATCAGGGTTTTATAGGCTGTAATGCGGCTGCGACTTTTGAGTGATTAGGCTGCCCAAGATGGCTGCAGACATAATGGTTGGCACGCAGCAAGGCATTGATATCCACACCGGTTTCAATACCCAGACCGTTCAGCATATAAAGCACATCTTCCGTCGCGACATTTCCGGAGGCTCCCCGGGCATAAGGGCAGCCACCTAAGCCTGCAATGGCGCTGTCGATGACGGCGACTCCTTCCTGCAACACGGCATACAAATTGGCCAGTGCCTGGCCATAAGTGTCGTGAAAATGTGCCGCCAGGGCAGAGAGTGGCACCTGCTTGCTGACGGTTCTGATCAACTGGCGGGCGTTTTCCGGGGTACCAACACCAATCGTGTCACCCAGCGAAAGCTCATAGCAACCCAGATCCATCAGGGATTTGCTGACCGCTGCCACTCGCTCAGGATCAATCTGTCCTTCATAAGGGCACCCCAACGTGCAGGACACATAACCACGTACCCTGAGGTTATGCTGTTCAGCTATAGGCATTAATGCAGCAATACGCTCCAGGCTTTCTTCTACAGAGCAGTTGATGTTTTTCTGAGTAAACTGGTCAGACGCAGCGGTGAATACCGCGATATCCTTAACGCCTGCGTCAATGGCATCTTCAAGCCCCTTCACGTTAGGCACCAGGGCGAAGTAGCGTACCGCCGTGTTGGCTGCCAGCCCCTTGAAAACCTGATCGGTATCAGCCAACTGGGGAATGCGCGAGGGTGAAACAAAACTCCCGGCCTCAATCTGGCTGAGACCGGCGTTACTGAGCAGCTCGATAAAAGCAATTCGTTCAGCAGGCGTCAGGGTATGGGGCTGGTTTTGCAGTCCATCCCGGGGGCCGACCTCAACGAGGGTGACTTTTTCGGGCAGATTCATGAAGCAGATTCCTCGGTCATGGCCAGCAGGGGTACGCCTTCTTCAACAAGGTCGCCATGGTTATAGAATACATCAGCAATTTCACCGGCGCGGGGAGCCCGGATGGTATGCTCCATTTTCATGGCTTCCATCACAAGCAGGGGCGCATCAGCAAGCACCTGGTCACCGGGTTTGACCTGAACGGAAACAATGGTGCCATTCATCGGGGCATTGAATCCGGAATCCGTTTCTTCAAGGACATCGTAATCCGGTGTCGATAGGGTGAGTGTCAGAGAATCCGAGATAATGGTGAGCAAATCCTGGTGTTCCACAATGGAAAACAGGCCATGCCGTTTGCCTTCCGACAAAACACTATTGTTTGTATAGCTTATTCCATCGATAACAAGGGTTTCGCCGTTTACCTGGCAGTGATAGTTTTGTCCGTTTGGTGTCACCTGAACATCGACCATTTCATTGTTACAGGCAAATCGAAACTGGCTGACCACAGGCAGGTTCATCCGCCAGCCTTGTCCAGCCAACCAGGGACTGGTGGCTTGTTGCTGTGTCGTCTGATGTAAACGCCAGAGTGCCGCAATCGCCAGCGACTGCAGACGCTCAACTTCCGGCTCATCAATCAGCGACGCCTTATTTTGTTCAATCAGGCCGGTACTGAAATTCACTGAACAGAATTGCGGATTATTCAATACCCGTATGAGGAAATCCCGATTGGTGGCGACACCGGCAATCCGGGTCTCCTGAAGTGCAGCGCGCATGCCGGCAATTGCCTGATCGCGACTGCCACCCCAGACCACCAGTTTTGCCAGCATCGGATCGTAATACGGAGAAACCTGATCACCTGCACGAATCCCGGTTTCTACACGCAAGTGATCCGATTCTTCCGGGAAGGCCAAGTAGTCAATATTGCCGGTTGCCGGCATAAAACCCTGCGCCACCTGCTCAGCATATAGGCGAATCTCAACGGCATGTCCGTTTTCACTGACCTGCTGCTGCGACAACGGCAACGCCTGCCCATCCGCAACACGAAGTTGCCATTCCACCAGGTCTTGTCCGGTGATCATTTCCGTGACCGGGTGTTCAACCTGCAGGCGGGTATTCATTTCCATGAAATAAAATTGCCCGTCATTATCGAGAAGAAACTCAACTGTACCTGCACCGGTATACCCGATGGCCTGGCCCGCTGCGACCGCAGCCGTGCCCATGGCGATACGGGTTTTGTCCGTGAGGCCGGGGGCAGGGGCTTCCTCCACCACTTTCTGGTGGCGTCGTTGCACAGAGCAGTCACGGTCTGCCAGGTAGATGCCTGAGCCGGCATTATCAAAGAAGATCTGCACCTCAACATGCCTGGGGGCGGGCAGGTATTTTTCCAGCAACAACGTATCGTCAGCAAAGGATTTCAGGGCTTCACGCCGGGCGCCACTAAGTGCCTCTGCAAATGCCGCTTCCTGTTCGACGACCCGCATACCTTTACCACCACCGCCGGCCGACGCCTTCAACATAACAGGGAAGCCGATGGAGCGAGCAGCATCCAGCAGCTTGTCATCCTGTTGGTCATGACCGTGAAATCCCGGCAGCAAAGGAACGCCAGCCGTTTCCATCAAACGTTTGGCTTCAATCTTGGAACCCATGGCGTCGATAGCGCTGGGTGGCGGGCCAATCCATTTCAGCCCGGCATCGACAACCGCCCGGGCAAAACCGGCATTTTCCGATAAAAACCCATAGCCTGGGTGAATGGCATCGGCTCCGGATGCTTTCGCAGCCGCCAGAATCGCCGGAATATTGAGATAACTGTCCGTCGCAGGAGCCGGGCCGACGCAGTAAGCTTCATCCGCGCTGGCTACGTGAAGTGCCTGTTGATCGGGATCGGAATAGATGGCAACCGTACCCAGTCCCAGCCGTTTGGCCGTTTTGAAAATACGGCAGGCGATCTCACCGCGGTTGGCAACCAGGAGTTTGGTAATGCTTTGAATGCCGTGACTCATGGCTGCTCCTTGATCCAGGCTGGGCGTCGTTTTTCCAGAAAAGCCTGCAGGCCTTCCTGTCCTTCGTCAGAGGTTCTTATCCGGGCAATCCGAGCACTGGTGTCAGCAATCAGTTGCTCATCCAGTGCCTGACTGGATACAGCCTGAATCAGTGACTTACAGGCCGCCATGGCCGATGGTCCATTATTGAGCACGCGTGTAATGAGGTTTTCCGCAACGGCCTCAAGGTCATCATCAATGGCATGTGCCAGGCCAAGCTGACAGGCCTGAGAAGCATCAATCACTTCTGCGGTCAGCATGTAGCGTCGTGCTGAACGTTCACCGATGGCGCGAATGACATAAGGGCTGATCACCGCCGGAATCAGGCCAATTTTGACTTCACTGAGACAGAAGCTGGCATCAGAAGCACAGAAAGCCATGTCACTGGCCGCAATAATGCCAAGCGAACCACCGTAAGCGGCACCGTTGACAAGGCTAATGACAGGGCAGGGGAAGGTATCAATACGCTGCATCAGACTGGCCAGTGCCTTGGCGTCTGACAGGTTGTCCTCGAGCGAAAGAGAGGCGGTGCGCTTCATCCAGCCTAAGTCAGCACCGGCTGAGAAGTTACCACCTGCCGCGTCGATGATTAAAACGCGTACAGCCCCGTCCGTGAGCCACTGATCCAATTGATGATTGATTGCATCAATCATGCGGTCATCGAACGCGTTGCGCTTCTCTGGACGATTAAAGGTCAAGCGTGCAACACCGCGCTTGTCCAGAGTATGCAGAATCGTCTTTTCGGAATCACTCATAGACTTCCCCCTTACATCCTGAACAGGCCAAAACGGGTTTCTTCAGCCGGGGCATTCATTGATGCACTGATCGACAGCCCCAGTACCTGCCGGGTATCTGCCGGGTCAATGATGCCGTCATCCCAAAGGCGGGCACTGGCGTAGAAGGGGCAGCCCTGACGGTCATAGTCTGCAATGACTGATGATCGATACTCCTGCTCATCCTGTTCCGCCCACTCTTGTCCCTGCTTTTCCAGGGAGGCACGGCGCACCATGGAGAGCACACCCGCCGCCTGTTCACCACCCATGACTGATATGCGGGCATTGGGCCAGCTCCAGAGGAAGCGAGGGTCATAGGCACGGCCACACATCCCGTAATTGCCCGCCCCGAAGCTGCCACCGATCAGAACGGTAAATTTTGGCACCGCGGCACAAGCCACAGCCGTCACCAGCTTGGCGCCATGCTTGGCTATACCGCCAGCTTCATAGCGCGAACCAACCATGAAACCGGTGATGTTTTGCAGGAATACCAGAGGAATATTGCGCTGACAGCAGAGCTCAATAAAATGGGCACCTTTTTGGGCGGACTCTGAAAAGAGAATGCCGTTATTTGCCAGTATACCGACCGTATGCCCCCAGATTTTGGCAAAACCACAGACCAGTGTTTTGCCAAACAGGGCTTTGAATTCATCCAATTCAGAATCATCCACGATACGGGCGATAACTTCCCGAACGTCATACGGGGTCTTAAGGCTTGCCGGAACGACGCCATATATTTCATTCGGGGAATAGCGTGGTGGTGCAATATCTCTGGCAGCTGGTGTCTGGCGGGGAGGGCGGTTGAGCCTGGCCACGCACTGACGTGCAAGCTGCAGCGCATGATGATCATCGTGCGCATAATGATCCACGACGCCAGAGGTTCGTGCATGAACCTCTGCGCCACCCAGATCCTCGGCACTGATCGTTTCTCCGGTGGCCGCTTTGACGAGGGGAGGCCCTGCCAGAAAAATCGTCCCCTGTTGCTTGACGATAATGCTTTCATCCGACATGGCGGGCACATAAGCGCCTCCGGCCGTACAAGACCCCATAACAACAGCGATCTGGGCAATGCCTTTGGCAGACATGCGTGCCTGATTGAAAAAGATGCGGCCAAAGTGCTCACGATCCGGAAAAACGTCATCCTGACGGGGCAGGTTGGCACCGCCCGAGTCCACCAGGTAGATACAGGGGAGATGATTCTGCTCAGCAATCGTCTGTGCCCTGAGGTGCTTTTTGACTGTCAGCGGATAGTAGCTGCCGCCTTTCACCGTGGCATCATTCGCCACAATCATGCATTCCTGCCCACTGACACGACCAATGCCAGCGACGGCGCCAGCGGCCGGCACGGATTCATCGTAGACATCCAGGGCAGCAAACTGACCCACTTCCAGAAAGGCCGAACCAGAATCCAGAAGAGTGTTGATACGGTCACGTACCAGTAGTTTCCCTCGGCGGGTGTGTCGTAATCGGGCCTGTCCACCACCGCCGTCACTGATGATGGATGCCTTCTGTTTGAGATCCGACACCAAGTCCGCCATCGCCCGATAATTGGACTGAAATGTCTCTGAACCTGTGTTTACCTGACTTTTGATAACCCCCATGACCGACAGCCCTCAAGCGCTTTCACGGAACAGTTCACGTCCGATCAGCATCCGCCGTATTTCTGATGTGCCGGCGCCGATCTCGTAGAGTTTGGCATCACGCAGGTAGCGGCCTACGGGATATTCATTGATATACCCGTTGCCGCCCAGAATCTGGATCGCTTCAAGTGCCATCTGAGTGGCTTTCTCTGCACAGTAGAGAATGACACCGGCGGCATCTTTACGTGTTGCTTCGCCACGGTCACAGGCTTTGGCGACTGTATAGAGATAAGCCCGGCAGGCGCTGAGTCCAGTGTACATATCCGCCAACTTACCCTGAATAAGTTGGAATTCACCGATAGGCTGGTCAAACTGCTTACGATCATGGACATAGGGAATCACCGCATCCAGGCAGGCTTGCATAATTCCGACAGGGCCACCACTGAGAACGACCCGTTCGTAATCCAGCCCGCTCATGAGGACCCGAACCCCACCATTTTCAACGCCCAGGATATTTTCAGCCGGTACTTCGCAATCTTCGAAGACCAGCTCACAGGTGTTTGAACCGCGCATACCCAGCTTGTCGAGCTTTTGCGCCTGGGAAAAGCCATTGAAATCACGCTCAACAATGAATGCGGTGATACCCTTGGCATCTTTTTCCGGTGCCGTCTTGGCATAGACAACATAGGTATTGGCATCCGGACCGTTGGTGATCCACATTTTATTGCCATTGAGGATGTAACGGTCGCCACGCTTCTCGGCACGCAGACGCATGCTGACCACATCAGAACCCGCACCGGGCTCACTCATGGCCAGCGCACCGATGTGTTCACCCGAAATCAGTTTGGGAAGGTATGTATTCTTCTGTTCTTCTGTGCCATTAAGCTTGATCTGGTTGACACAGAGATTGGAGTGAGCGCCGTAACTTAACCCTATGGATGCCGAGGCTCGGCTGATCTCTTCCATGGCAATGACATGGGCGAGATAGCCCATATTGCTGCCTCCCCACTGCTCTGGCACAGTGACGCCAAGCAGTCCCATGTCACCGAATTTTTTCCAAAGATGGGCAGGGAAGAGGTTGTCACGATCCACATCCGCAGCAATGGGGGCAATTTCCCGGGCTGCAAACTGCTGCACTTGCGCGCGCAGCATCTCCGTCGTTTCATCAAGACCAAAGTTCAAACTGCTAACCGGGGTAACCATGACGCCTCCTGTTGAGGTTTTGACCGTGTTATGACGGCTATTCTTATTGTTCAGATGCTGTTTCTGTTTCAATCACATGCATTAAAGCCTGACGGCAGCGCTGTTCTGCCTCGTCCAGTTCATGTTGCATGATCTGGATATCATGTAGTTGCTGTTCCAGCGCAGCGCGGTGTTCTGCGATTTTGTTCAGCATGACACGGAGCTGTTTTTCATTCCCACTGTGTGGATCGTAGAGCTCAAACAGTTCTTTTGATTCATCGAGGCTGAAACCAAGTCGTTTACCTCTCAGGATCAGTTTAAGCCGAACCCGGTCACCATGGGTATAAATACGATTCTGCCCCTGACGCTCCGGCGCCAAAAGGCCATGTTCTTCATAAAAACGTATCGCCCGGGTGGTGATATCAAATTCTTTTGCCAGTTCGGAAATGGTGTAGGTTTGGCTCATACATGATGTCAAAAGCGTTTAATGAATTGTTATCTGTTTGCAGGACAACATAGCTTACCTTTACGTTAACGTAAAGCTTGATGCATTTTCTATGTATCAGAGCATAAACTCAAGCTACCTCAGATGCCGTTCAAGGCGGCTTCTGAGGTTCCATTTATTTAAACGTTAAATTCTGCCCAGACCGGGGCATGATCGGATGGCTTTTCCATGGCTCTGATATCGTAATCAATACCCGCCGCTGTAAGCGATTGATTCATGGGAGCTGTAGCGAGTATCCCATCAATTCTCAGTCCACGTTTGGGCTCCCGCTCAAAGCCTTTAGAGCGATAGTCAAACCAGCTGAATTGATCATCAATATCAGGATGACAAAGGCGGAAGGTATCGCTTAATCCCCATGCCAGCAGGGATTGAAACCATTCACGTTCTTCGGGAAGAAAGCTGCACTTTCCCGTTCTGAGCCATCGCTTGGCATTATCTGCACCAATACCGATATCTTTGTCTTCCGGTGAAATATTGAAATCACCCATAATGAGCAAAGGGTGATCCGGTTCATAGGCGTCTTTCAGTAACGCCATAAGATCCTGATAAAAACGACGCTTATTAGAGAATTTAACAGGATGCTCCCGACTTTCTCCCTGCGGGAAATAGCCATTAATAATGGAGATTTTCTGCCCTTCATCCGTCGTAATATCTGCGATGATCAGGCGTGTTTGGGCATCCGGTTCATCGGATGGGAAGCCTTTTACCACCTGAGAGGGTGCCTGCCGGGTCAGGAGCGCTACACCATAATGGGTTTTCTGGCCATGGAAAGCCGCTTGATAACCCAGCGCCTCAATATCTGCCACTGGAAACTCTTTGTCGGATACTTTGGTTTCCTGTATGCCGATCACGTCAGGGTGATGCTTATCAATGACGGCCTGGAGTTGATGGAGACGACTTCTGATACTGTTTGTGTTAAACGAAACGACTTTCATCACCCATTTCCTGAGTCTGCATAAAAAAGTAGGGCAACTATACTGGATCACACCCGTGTGTTCATTGCCTTGACTGGTCGATGATCAATGAGCATGTTATCTTGAAGTGGACGCCAACCGGACGGCGCCAGCAAAAACAATAAAAAGATACTGGTTAAGCAGGAGCTTCGACATGAGTGATTTTAATACCGCAGAAGCGGATGCGTCTGATGACACGCGTACACTCTATCTGGACGGCAGCTTCAGTCGCCAGATCCGTTCATTGCTCTACCATACTTACCGTGATGATCCTGTCTATCAATCCCTCTTTGAATCAGGGCGCACGGGCTATGATCAGCGTATCAGGGCCTGCACACGAGAGCTGGCCTCAGGGTATTTTTCTGAGAATTTCCCTGTGGTGGGGGTTGTCAGAAATGATCGATTGATTGCAACAGCGTTTGTCGCCAAATCATCCGGTGATACGGCGTTTGCCGACCGCTTCTTCTGGCGCTGCAAAATGATTTTGACTGTTGGCTATGGGGGTACTGAGAAATATCTGGCCTTTTTGAAAAGCATCAATGGATTACTGCCAGAAGGGAGCCATTATTATCTTCCGCTGATCGGCGTACATCCGGACTTCCAGCATCAGGGGCATGGTCGACACTTACTGGATGCCGTTCATAACCTTTGTGGTCTGGACCAGCAATCACAGGGGGTTGGCTTAAATACCTCAAATCCGGAAATGCTGCCTTTTTTTGAATCTATGGGGTATCAGCAGATGGGTCAATTCACTGTTAGTGATGGGGCCACAGAAACCGTCATGTTTAGATATAAATAATATTTATTTAACATAATATAGATTATGCGCACCATTAGCAGTTACAACACAGTCATATATAGAAATGGATCCTTTACATTACCCGGTGGTATTCACTGCAAACACCGTAAGAATTAACGCTATGAAACAGAATCGAATAAATTTCCAGAAAATTATAGCGTTCAATTTGCAAAGACAGCAGATGTCTGCCTACTATTTATTCAAAAGATACGTGCTGTGGAGTCACTGAATACGTTGATAGTGATGACGTGGTGCCTCTTTTTACCTGTCTAAACGACAAGGTGAATGTACTACACTGAAGCGGTAACGGATAACCAAGAGGATAAAACGAACCATGACCCTTAATGGCCTGATTAAGCTGACCACATTTCTGCAGGAACCTCCTCTGACCATTATCCAGTGGCAGATACTCTTGGTTGTTGCGGAAAACCCTGGTGAAACCATTACAGACCTTGTCAATGACGGCAAGCTGGACTGCGGCACACCCAGCGATATTGCGGTCAGCGTAAAACGTCTGGGTGAAGGCCGCCATGATCGTCCTGGGCTCGGTCTCCTTAAAAAACAGCAACACGAAGATGACGGCCGTTATTTCCGGCTTTCTCTCAGCCCTAAAGGTAAAAAGCTGGTCGACAAGCTCAAGCAAAAGCTGCGCAACATTAAGTAAACCGACCATGCTGTATCGGTTTACTTCTGAAAAAGCAGCTAAGTATTTTGTTTTTTTGTTGAACTTTTAGTCTTGGAGGCTGCCTCAAGACCATCAGTGTAGGCCTGAAGCCTGATAACTTCCTTTTCCAGGGATTCATTGGTTTTTTGAAGTTTTTCAAACGCTTCAAGTTTTTTATCAACGGCCTGAAGTGATTGCTTCAGCTCTTGATTTTTCGTTACATATGATTCAAGGGATTTAGCGTCATCCTGAAGGTTTTTAATAGACGCCATCAGATCGTTTGGCTTGTCCAGCATCAACGAAATTGCCTCTGCGACTGTTACCTGTTGCTCAAATTGCTTCATACGCTGAAGCAGCTCTGTAGATTCGTCTTTCGCCTTTTCAAGTGAACTGTCAAGGCGATTCACATCAAGGCGGGTGTCAATCAGCTCGCGTTCGACTTTAACCTGTTTTTCTCGCTCTCGCTCCAACTGCTTTCTGAGGCGCTCATTTTCTCGACGTTCGTTATCTACCACAGATAACCAGTGGTTCAGTAGTTTCTGATTCGCCTCATCAAGGCGTTTTTCTTGCTCCTGAAGCGCCCGCTCTTTACCGTTTTCACTAGCCACTAACCTGCTCTCGGCGGTTTCCAGCTGCCTCACTGAAAGGTTTAATTGCGTAGCAATATCCTTCAATTGCGAAAGCTGTTCTGCGTTTTCTTTTTGAAGTAGTAACTTCTCACTACTTAATGATTGGTTCTGCGCTTCAAGCGATTTGATCTTATCCATTAACCCCTTTTTTTCCTTCTCGAGCTCATTCATGGCAGCAGTGAATGCTTGATGTTGATCCTCAATCCGCTCTTCAAGGTCTAACAGTTGGGTTGATTGCCTGTGCTTATCGCGGGCCAATTCACGTTTGAGTGCGCGGACTAATTCCTCCGACAGCTCAACACCTTCGCTATCTCCAAGGATCTCCAGTTCCTGCCACTCTCGATAAAGCGGTAGGACGGTCTGCTTGCCCATGTTGACCACAGCAGCCAACTTTTGCGCAGTAATCTTCTCCCCAGTCTCTTTCATTGCATCCAACGCACCGAACACCTTGGTTCTGCGCAATGAATTCCTATCTTGTGACATTTAAAGCACCTATAATACCGGTATTACAATACTGGTATTATAGGTATCAATCTGCAATTAACAACAGTTTATAAGTACCGGTAATATTAATTACCGGTACTTATATGATTTAAGATGCCATTTCTGAGATGTCACAAGCACAAGCAGCTCAAAAAGCACAATGGATAGTCATCCAGATTCATGCCGCAGTGGAAATGGACAAATATCCGCCTCAGCCATAAAGTCAATTGCACACCACGACCTTCCCTGCAAATATCCATGCAGCCACATACTTAGCCCATTGGCACACTATGTAGCCCTACCTCAACCACTAAGAGAAATGACGGGTGGAACTCGAAGAGATTTACAGGAGAGATTTGAATTTACTGGTCGCACTGACAGTACTATTAGAGGAAAACAGTGTGAGCCATGCTGCAATCAGGCTAAACCTGAGCCAGTCAGCAATGAGCCGAATTCTGGGGCGCTTGCATATTCTGGTTTACTTGAACACCGATTCTGGTCTACTTGAACACCCCCGTCACCTTACGTATTGGCGAGCCTGATTT
>NZ_BAABFL010000443.1:0-28047 GCF_039540975.1 Kistimonas scapharcae | reverse complement strand
GTTTTGTGCAAAAACTGTACTCTGTTGCCAAAAGTACGGCCAGCTTGCTCACATTCCCAAGGTTAAGCGGGATTTAAGGGATTGGTATCGACGGTTTACGCCCTGATTCCCTGCAGCAAGCCAATACGCCGAATCTGGACCGGTTGATCAACCAAGGATTCTTCAGCCCGATGCAGGCGGAAGACACGACCTGGAGTGCGCCATGCTGGGCGACAGTCCTTTACGGAGTCTGGCGGGATCGCCATGGCATTACCAACAACTCGTTCACGGGGTCAAAGCTGGGCAATATTCCTGACCTCTTCAGCCTCGTTGAACAGCAAAATCCCGCTCTGTATACCGCGCGGGTGACATCCTGGGATGGTATTCATGTCCGGATGCCAACAGGTGCTGATGAAGACCACTACTGGTATTACGGGAAGTATGAGGATGACACTACCGTCCCCAAGACCATTGAGTTACTGACTAATACCGATGTGGATGTCCTCTTCCAGTATTTCTCCATGGTCGATGCAAAAGGCCATGAGCATGGTTTCAGCATTGATGTTCCCGAATACCGGCATGCGATTGAAAAGGCAGACCGGCAATTGGGGGAGATTCTGGATGCCATGGAATCCCGTCCTAATTATGCGAATGAAGACTGGCTGGTGGTTGCCGTGCCGGATCACGGTGGTACTGCCAATGGTCAGCATGGAGAGAATCGCCCAGAACACCGGAACAGCTGGTTCATTGCCAGTGGGGATGCGGTTTCACACCTGACCGACGGTATCCGTACCGATGCGGCGCCGGTTGATGTGGTGCCTTCTATTCTGGATCACATGGGGCTCGCCTGGCAGAACCAGGGGCTGGATGGCCATTCTGTCCTGCGTGCTCAGGTCGCTCAGCCGGCACAGATTGGTACAGAGCTGATCGTCAATGGCGATGCTGAGCATGACCGCGGTTACACCAAGTATGGCTATGAAGGGTCTACGTCCGGCTGGCTGGAAGGTGGCGGCGCTGTACCGACTCAATATGGCGCACCCGGTGGGTTTCCTGGCGCGGGTAGCGTACCTGAGGGGGGCAAGATCTTCTTTGCCGGTGGCACCAAACAGAAATCAGCCATGATGCAGCGTATTGATGTGTCGCATCTGGATCTGTCACAGCCAACCACCTACAACCTGTCTGCCTGGTTGGGTGGTTATGCTCAGGATGATGACAAGGCCTCCGTTACCGTTCGCTTCAATGATGATGCCGGCATGGCTGCCACAAAGTGGGACAATGGAAAAGTCTATTTCTTCCGTGGAAGCCAGTATTACCGGTTTGACCTCGGCAGTGATCGTGTCGACAGTGGCTATCCTGCAGGGATTTCCGGCGGTTGGCCGGGACTGGATCGATTCACCGGCGGTGCCAGTGATATTGATGCTGTGATCAACTGGGGCAATGGCAAAGCCTATTTCTTCAAGGATGATGAGTATATCCGCTATGACATTGAAGCGGATCGCGCCGATGACGGTTATCCCATGAAGATTGCTGAACAATGGCCGGAGCTGGCGAAGTTTGAGGGCGGCGCGCGGGATATTGATGCGGCGATCAACTGGAGCAATGGCAATGCCTACTTTTTCAAAGGGGCTGAGTACATCCGCTATAACCTCAGCAGTGGCAAGGTGGATGTGGGGTATCCGATGCTGATATCCGATACCACCTGGCCAGGGCTGCAGGTCTGGCCGAGCCATATTGATGCAGCGTTCCGGAAAGACCTGTTCAAATCCTACCTGTTCAAGGAAGGCGAGTATGTCCGGTTTGACCATGCCCTCAATAAAGTGGATGCCGGATATCCCAGGCAAATCACCAGTGATAGCTGGTCTGGTCTGCGTGACTGGTATTTCGGTCAGCGCAGTGTAACGATCGGGCCAGTGACGGAATCAGATCGTGGCAGTGCGACAGGCTTTGTCTACCGTGAGGCGTCAGGCCAGGTGCCAACGGCGACGCAGACCATTGATGTAACCGTCCAGTTTGACGACAGCTGGGGAAGCAGTGATGGTTATGCGGATAATATCTCTTTGATTCTACAGCAATAATTCGATCGGGGACGGCGCTGTCTGTCCCCGTTTTGCCGCTACTTGGTTTTATTTTTCACCATCCTGCTTCTTCTCGCCTTTGGTCTGACCGGCATCACAGCTTTATGAGTGTGACTTCAATAGTCATACAGATGATGGCGTGTTACGGCAGCAGAATTGTTGAGGATGAGCAAAATGCTCAATGTCAGCTTAATCCTGAGTTTTTTGCAGCGGATTTTGTTACGTGTTATTGAGTCGCTGTAAATTAAATAATTCTTGTGTCGATGAGAAAGGTATCCGTCAATTAAAAGGCTGACTCCGCTATGTTTTTGATTGCCTTATCAGTTTTCTTTTTATGGATGGCGTGGCGAGGTATCAAAAAGCCGACAAACCGGGTCAAGGGGTATGATGGTTTTGATCTTGGGTACATTGCAGCCATGATTGGTCTGGCCGTTGCCGCAGGTTGGATTCCTTTCCAGGCATGGCGTTTTGAGCAGTTTCTATCAGAAAAAGCCTCAATATTGGCCGAGCGTCGCGCCGTGGTGCATTGTAATACGGCGTTTGATGCCATTTTTGACAATGACGTATGGCTGGCAGGCCATGCGAACCCGATTACGGGTGAGATTGTGTTCATGTATGGCTGGTGTGCCCACTTCATGGAATATCTTGAGCATCCAGAAAACATTACGCGCAAGCAGCTGTTTAGCATGCATGTGTTTACCCATGAGTCCATGCATGCCAGGGGGGAGTTTGATGAACAGAAAACCGATTGTCAGGCTGTACAGCGAAATTATCGGGCGGCGCAGCTTGTAGGTGTTCCTGAGCATCTTGCACGAGAGCATGCGGTCAGGTTTTACAAGACTATCTATCCGAAACATCCGTATTTCTCGGATAAATGCGCGCCAGGGAAAGCCTATGATGAGCAGTTGTCGGATTCAACATGGCAGTATCTCGATTCGCTATAGTCTGCTGTTCTCGTGTTGTGCTTTCTTCTTGCTTGTTATTGAGACTCCTCTCTCGTATTCACTACATGTTCAAAGTGTCCCGTCTCGTTTTACAGGATAAGAAATCTCGTTGTCGCACTTCATTGCTATAGTTTCCCGCAGTCTTCTCGACATATACCTTAATAGGGGCAGACGTTATGCTGCGAACCCTGATTCTGCTGGTAACAGGATTTCTGTTAATGACTGCACAGGCAGCCACCCTCCAGCTCCGCGTGCTGGAAACGACCGATCTTCATGTCAATATCATGGATTTCGATTACTACAAGGATCGTCCTATGGATCAGTACGGGCTGGTTCGAGGCGCAACGCTGATCCGCCAGGCCCGTGATGAAGTGGCTAACAGCCTGCTGGTGGATAACGGTGATCTGCTCCAGGGATCACCGATGGGGGACTATGCCGTCAGCCAGTCCGGGGAAGAGGGTTGGGTGCATCCTGTCTACAAGGCCATGAACCGGATGCAGTATGACGTTGCCAATCTCGGCAACCATGATTTCAACTATGGGCTGGATTATCTCAGGAAGGCGATTCAAGGCGCCGGATTCCCCGTTATTTCTGCCAATGTGTTGGATGCTGCAACTGGCGACCACGTTTTCAAACCCTACCTGATTAAACCCTGTGTGTTTACTGATACTGCCGGTAATCAGCAGTCACTCAACGTGGGGTTTATTGGCTTTTTACCACCCCAGATCATGCGTTGGGACCGTGAGCATCTGGAAGGGCGCGTGACGGCGCGGGATATTGCCGAGACAGCGACAACGCTTGTGCCAAAAATGCGTGCGGAAGGGACGGATATCGTCATAGCCCTCAGTCATAGCGGTTTTGACAGTGAACCCCATGAACCCATGGCTGAGCAGGCGGTGAACGGTCTGTCGCAGGTTCCGGGCATTGATGCCATTGTGATGGGGCATGCACACAAGGTGTTCCCGGGGCCTGTGTTTGAGAACGATATCGGCGTGGATATTAAGCGCGGTACGATTAATGGCGTGCCGGCCGTGATGCCAGGCTTCTGGGGAAACCATATTGGGGTGATTGACCTGACGCTGGAAAAGCACGCGAGTGGCTGGCACGTCGTAGACAGCCATTCCGAAGCACGTCCGCTGACAGGGCCGGATCATAAGCCGTTGGTTGAAGCGGATACTGAACTTGTGGCCGCTTTGGCGGAAGACCACGAAGGTACCCGGGCGTTCGTGGGACGAGCTATCGGGGAAGCCTGTTCTGAAATCTACAGTTATCTGGCCTTGATTCAGGATGATCCCAGCATCCAGATTGTCAATGATGCCCAGATTGATTACGTGAGACGGGCAGTGAGCGATAACGATGCACTGAATGGACTGCCAATACTGGCTGTGTCGGCTCCCTTCAAGGCGGGCGGACAGCGGGATCCGGCCAACTACACGGAGGTGGAAAAAGGGAAGCTGTCTTTTAGAAATGCCGTGGATCTTTATCCGTTTCCCAATACCCTGGTAGTACTGAAAATCACCGGTGCAGAGCTGAAGGAGTGGTTGGAATGCGCGGCTGGTCAGTTTAATCAGATCGATCCGTCCAGCCATGAACCGCAGATGCTGATCGACAACCACTTTCCCAACCACAATTTTGATGTGATTGACGGCGTTGAGTATCAGATAGATGTCACGCAGCCCGCCCGTTACGACGATCACTGCCGGTTGATTCATCCTGAGACTGAGCGAATCAAGGCGCTGGCCTGGCAGGGGCAGCCAGTTAATCCTGGACAACACTTCCTTGTCGCGGCCAATAATTACCGTGCCTACGGCGGCAAATTCGCCGGTACCGGAGCCGAATCCGTGGTATTCGCATCGCCGGAGGAAAACCGCGAAATTCTGGCGGATTACATTGAGCGACAAACCCGTGAACAGGGTGTTGTACGTGCCGCGGCAGACCATAACTGGCAGCTGGCACCGATAACGAATCCGGCGCTGGATCTGCGCTTTGAAACCTCACCATCAACTAAAGCTGCGCGTTTTATCGAAGCCCATGCCCGCCATGGGATGACCTTCCTGCATGAGAATGATGACGGCTTTGCTGTCTATCGTGTCGCCTTCCACTGACAAACCCGGCTCGGCGAGTCGGGTAACGCTGACGTCAACCTGTTGATCGTGTAAGCTTGCGCCACTACGTATTGACAGCAGGAATCTCGTTGCATGTGGGGCAAGTCGTTACTGGTCCTGGGGTTTATGGGACTGACCATCGCGCTGTCCGGTTGCCAGAAGGAACCGGCGCAGCAGGAAGCACTTATTCGTCCGGTCAAGCTCTTTGAGGTGGCCGGTAGCAGTAGCCAGCAACTGCGCCATTTCCCCGGCCATGTGACAGCCAGTGATGAAGCCGAGATTTCGTTTCGCATATCCGGCGAGCTGGTTGAATTGCCCCTGAATGAAGGGCAGCACGTCGATAAGGGACAGCTGTTGGCGCGATTGGATGATCGCGACGTCCGCAATGAAGTGGCGGATCGCCAGGCCAGTTATGAACTGGCGCAGATTGACTTCCAGCGAAAGAAATCCCTGCTTGAACGAAAAGTCATTTCCCAGGCGGATTATGACAAGGCCAGCGCCCAGCTGAAATCCAGCAAAGCGGCACTGGACCTGGCCCGTGACAAGCTGGCCTATACCGTTTTGAAAGCCCCCTTTGCTGGACGTGTGGCACGGCTGGAGGTGGAAAACCACCAGTTCATTCAGGCCAAGCAGACCATCCTCCTGCTGCAGAGTGACAATACGGTGGATATCCATATCCAGGTGCCGGAGAGCATCGTGGTGAATGTGGATGCCAATACCGTGGAAGTCGGCTACATGCCCCAGGCGAGCTTTGCTGCCGCACCAGATCGTCAGTTCCCTGTGCAATATAAGGAGCATGCCACCAAGGTGACACCTGGCACCCAGACCTATGATGTGGTGTTCACCATGCCGGTACCGGATGACCTGACTCTACTGCCTGGCATGACCACGACGGTGACGATCGACCTGGCCCGTATCATCCGTCAACGTTCTCAGATCCCCTATGTATTGATTCCCTCACAGGCTGTGGTAAACAGTGATGCTGATGGTCGTACACTGGTTTGGCGCTATAACGCAGACACCGGGCAGGTTGGTGCGGTAGAAGTCACGGTGGGCCGCATCACGGAAGCCGGTATTCAGGTGTTGTCCGGTCTCCAAACCGGTGATCAGGTGGTGGTGGCGGGTGCCCGCCAGTTAACGGAAGGCCTGAAGGTCAAACCACTGCGCTGGGAGCGGGGACTGTAATGAATACTGCTGAGTACAGTATCCGGCACTCCGTGATCAGCTGGATGTTTGTCGTCTTGTTGCTGGTGGGCGGCGCCAT
Organism: Kistimonas scapharcae; assembly: GCF_039540975.1. Lineage (NCBI taxonomy): Bacteria > Pseudomonadati > Pseudomonadota > Gammaproteobacteria > Oceanospirillales > Endozoicomonadaceae > Kistimonas > Kistimonas scapharcae. The sequence goes on along the minus strand of NZ_BAABFL010000443.1, from coordinate 21,680 downwards.
GTCGTTTCTTGGCCTGGGCCAGCTGGAATTTCCCGAGTTCACAATCAAGTCTGCCATGGTGATCACCCCGTACCCGGGAGCTTCACCGGAGCAGGTGGAAGAAGAAGTGACACTGCCGTTGGAAGATGCCATCCAGCAGCTGGCGGCGGTTAAATTTGTGGAATCGGTCAACAGTGCCGGCTTGTCGCAGATCTCTGTGGAAATTCGGGATCAGTTCGATAAACATGATCTTCCCCAGATCTGGGATGAACTGCGCCGCAAGGTGAATGACGCCCAGTCCAGTCTGCCACCGGGTGTGCAGCCATCACAGGTGGAAGATGATTACGGGGATGTTTTCGGGATTCTCCTCAATATCACTGGCGAGGATTTCAGCTACCGCGAACTGGAGAACTATGCCGATTACCTTCGCCGTGAGCTGGTGTTGATTCCTGGCGTCAAGAAAGTCGTGCTGGATGGCACACGTCCTGAACAGGTCGTTGTTGAAATCTCCCAGGCGCGACTGGCGGCCCTGAATCTGAGTCCAGAATATATCTTCGGTCTGATCCAGAACCAGAATGTGGTTTCGAATGCCGGGCGCATGTATGTGGACGGTGCGTCTGTGCGCATTCATCCCACCGGTGAATTCCATAATGTCGCGGAGATGGAGCGTCTGATTATCAGCCCGCCGGGGATTGAAAAACTCGTTTACCTGGGTGATATCGCCACTGTCAGCAAGGCGTATACAGAAACGCCGTCAGTCGTATACCACAACAACGGTGACGACGCGATCTCATTAGGAATATCCTTTACCAGTGGTGTCAATGTCGTAAAAGTCGGCGAAGCGATTGATGCGAAACTGCTGGCGCTGGAAGGTCAGCGTCCAATCGGTATGGAGATCACCTCGGTTTATAACCAGCCGGAAGTCGTTTCGAAATCGGTGAATGGATTTCTGGTCAATCTGGCGGAATCCATTGCCATTGTGATTATCGTTCTGTTGTTGTTTATGGGGCTTCGCTCAGGCCTGCTGATGGGAGCTGTGCTGCTCCTGACGATACTGGGCACCTTCATTGTGATGAGAATTCTGGCCATTGATTTGCAGATGATCTCGCTGGGCGCCCTGATTATCGCACTGGGGATGCTGGTGGATAATGCTATCGTAGTGACAGAAGGTATACTGGTCGGTATCAAGCGTGGACTCACTCGTCTTGAAGCGGCTAAGCAGGTGGTCAGCCAGACACAGTGGCCGTTGCTGGGCGCCACGGTGATTGCCATCATTGCCTTTGCGCCGATTGGCCTCTCTCAGGACAGTACCGGTGAATTCTGTAAATCGTTGTTCCAGGTATTGTTGATCTCCCTGTTCATCAGCTGGATTACCGCGATTACCTTGACGCCTTTTTTCTGCAACCTGCTGTTTAAAGATAACGAAATCACGGCGGTCGACAATGAGGGGGGGGAGGATGACCTTTATAAAGGCGCGGTATTCACCCTGTATCGACAGTTGCTCAATCTTGCCATGCGTCACCGTCCCATTACGTTGGCACTGACCGGTTTTGCGCTGGTAGCCGCAGTGGCCGGAATGGGGTTGGTCAAAAATGTGTTTTTCCCGCCGTCTAACACTCCAATGTTCTTTATCGATTTCTGGATGCCGGAAGGCAGTGATATCCGGGCAACGGAAGCCAAGATGTCGCGCCTTGAAGATAAAGTGCTGAGGCTGGATGGTGTCACGGCGGTAACAACCGTTATGGGTCGTGGTGCCCAGCGTTTTGTGCTGCCTTATTCACCGGAGCAGATGTATGCCAGCTATGGTCAGGTGATTATCACCGCTCGTGACCTGGATACCATTGATGACCTGTTTCCCCAGGTTGAATCCCTGCTGGCTGCGGACTTTTCCCAGGCAGAATACCGTGTGAAACGCCTAGAAAATGGGCCTGCGCCAGCCGCCAAAATCGAAGCACGCTTCTATGGCGAAGACCCTGTTGTGTTGCGCCAACTGGGCAGTCAGGCTGTTGCGATTCTCAACCATGAGCCGGCGGCAGATGCCATTCGTCATACCTGGCGTAATCAGTCGCTGATCGTTAGACCGATAGTGGATGACGCACAGGCTCGGCGCAGTGGTATATCCAAGCAGGCACTGGACGACGCGCTGTTGGTGAATTTCAGTGGCAAACAGGTTGGCGTGTACCGGGAAGGGAGTCATCTCATGCCCATCATGGCACGTGCGCCTGAACAGGAGCGGTTGGACGCCGATAGCCTGACCGGTCTGCAGGTCTGGAGTAAAGAGTATTCAACCTTTGTGCCCATTACCCAGGTAGTTTCGCGGTTTGACAGCGAATGGGATAACCCGTTGATCGTTCGTCGAGACCGCAAGCGGATGCTGGCGGTGCTGGCTGAACCGGCTGAGTCCAGTGGTGAAACTGCCGATTCGGTATTCCGTCGGGTGCGTGGTGAAATCGAGGCGATTCCCCTGCCGCCGGGTTACAGTCTGGAGTGGGGCGGAGAACACGAAAGTGCCGGCGACGCTCAGACCGCCGTATTTGGTTCACTCCCGCTGGGCTACCTGACCATGTTCCTGATTACGGTCTTCCTGTTCAATTCCGTCCGGCAGCCCATCGCGATCTGGGTCACGGTGCCACTGGCTTTGATTGGCGTGGTGTCAGGCTTATTGTTGCTCAATGCACCCTTCAGCTTTATGGCATTGTTGGGCTTGCTGAGTTTGTCGGGGATGCTGATTAAAAACGGCATTGTGCTGGTTGATCAGATCAACCTGGAACTCTCCCAGGGCAAGGAGGCGTATGAAGCGGTGTTCCATTCGGCGGTCAGCCGCGTCCGGCCGGTGTGCATGGCGGCACTGACCACCATGCTGGGTATGCTGCCACTGCTCTTTGATGCGTTTTTCAAATCCATGGCGGTGACGATTATCTTCGGCCTGGGTTTCGCAACCCTGCTGACATTGATCGTGCTACCTGTTGTTTATACGCTGCTCTTTAGGATCAGCTGGCGCCAGCTGTGATGCTGTCAGTGATGTCAGTTCTTGAATTGTCCTCCGTTTAAGAACTGACATCAATGCTTCTTCAGAGGCGATAAATGATCAATGCCGTTGTGTGCTTTTTTAATAGCAAAAAGCGAGCCTTCTTCCTGTAATGTCATTTGATGGATCTTAATATCATTGAGACAGTGATTGGAGAAATGACATGAGTTACATTTGAATTCTCTGTTTATTTCAGTGTTTTCACACTGTTTAAAGTGGCTCGTCAACTCTTCCATTGTTTTAAATTTCATGAGGTTTGGTCTGTTGGGTGTTCTTTTTACATAGCAGCCTGGGCAACAAAGTAAATATGGTGCATCATTGCTGTCTGTATTTGCTGGAAGACAGATAACCGTCATATTGCTAATATGTTCGTGTTATTTTTCACTTGCAGTAAGGGCTTCGGCATCAGAAATGCATAAAGACGTTGAGTCTTGACAAAAATAAGAGAGACATGCTCCATTGTTTTCACCTTCTATATTTGTAATAACAAGTTTCTTGCCAGCTGATTTCTGCAATCAAATGATTTGCTCTTGCCTCTAGGCCTGCGCTGGTTGTGGTGGAGGGGGTAATCATGATTATTCCTTAAATGTTGATTTGTAAGGCAGCAATATAATAATTCTTGCAAGTGTTTCAATTTGATGACGAATTAGTTTGTTTGGATAGCATGTTATAAGAAATATTAATTTTGCGTTTGGTGAGAACTACTCATTAAATAAATTCGGTTGAAAGTTTATTTATAAATATGGGTATTTTCTATAGAGTGAAGATGTGGTGTGTCAGGAGGATATGCTGTTTCATCCTGTAGTCCTGCCTCTTTTACGTATAAGGACTGTCATGGAGGCGTGTATGAAGGCAGGATTATTCCGCTGCTTATTGCTGGTCAGTTTGTCCTTTTCTTTTTCTGCTGTAGCAGGTTCACTCAGTCAGTATTTACCTGATGTTGAACCCCGGGAACCCGGGCTGATCTGCCCGGGAACGTCTATCGTCTTTTCCTGTGGTAACCGCCGATGTGATACCGGTCTGGGCGAAACGGTGGAAACCTGCCCTGAGGATTGCGTGTCGGCCAAGGTAGAATCCTATAACCGTCAGACGATGTGCCGCAAGGTACAACATGTCTACAGGCCGACAACGGTATCCGCTGCGCAGGATGCAATTCGTGAAGCCGTACAAAACAGCCAGCGCATCAAGGTTGTCGGTCAGGCGCATTCTGCCAGTGACACGATCTGTACCTATGGTGTTGTCGTCAGTACGGAAAACCTGCGTCAGATTATTGGAATTGAAACGTACGAAGGGCAGGAAACCGTATTGCTGGAAGCCGGCGTTAAGCTGCATGAGTTGACGGAATGGCTGCATGAACGGGACCGTTCTATTGGCTTTGCCCTGATGGGATTCAATGGCGTCAGTATTGCCGGTGCGGTGGCGACCGGTTCCCATGGCAGCTCACCGAAACATGATGCGATCATCTCATCCAAGGTGGTAGCGATGGAGGTGATTGGGCCTGATGGTGAATTGCGGGAATACAGCAAGGCGTCAACCGATCCGAATACCTGGAAAGCCATGACGGCCAGTCTGGGATTGTTGGGGATGACTGCCCGCATGCGTCTGGCGGTTGAGCCCCAGTTCAACCTTGATGTAGAGGTGAGCTACCACGACGAAGCAACCCTGTTTGAACAGGATGGGGTATTCAATCAGGTGGCAGATTGTGATTGGGGTCAGCTTAACTGGTTTCCCGGCAACGGCACCTTCATGCGCAGTTGTGGCAGGATCACTGATAAACCCGCAGAAGCCGGTGCACATAATTCATTATTGCAACCGAATGTCACTGCGGCCGAGCTGCCTGCTGCAAAGCTCACCATGCAACTGGCCGCCTGCGACAGGAATTACGCGAAAAAGGTGGAGAAAACCCGTCTGGACCTGTTTAGAACCCAGCCGCCTTTCAAGAAAAACCATCCATTATTTGGTACCTCGCAAAATGTCCATGAAGCGATTGGTCCGTCCCATCGCATGCAGAGCAGCTACCTGACTGCTGTGCAGGATGGCCTGTTCCAGATGGACTGGGAAATTGTCGTGCCGGTTTCCCGGGTGGATGAGGCTATGCGGGCGGTCAAAACTCACCTGAACAGTCACAACATCAGTGTGCCGCTGATCGGTGTCTTTATTCGTTTTGCCCAGGCACGATCGGATTCCCTGCTGGCCCACACAGTGACAGGCGGTGAGTTCGGGGAAGGCGAAACCGTGGTATTTATCGAGATTCCGATCTTTATGCCCAGCGCATTCCCTCCGGCAGAAAATGCCTGGTATCAATATCCCTACCAGGAATTCACCCGCTTGCTGGTGGAGGATTTCGGTGGTCGGGCGCACTGGGGAAAGAACCGGGGATGGGTCTTTGACCTGCAGAATGATCAGGGTAAATACGGCGACTTAAAAACACGCTTCATTGGTGTCGTCGAGCAGTTTGATCCTTTCGGTGTATTTGCTAACGATTTCGGCCGACAGCTGGGCGTGAACTGGCCACGATACGATGAGAGCTTTGCTGATTTCTATTTTCCACAAACACCGGCGCAACCCTGTGGTTGTCCATCGACCTACGAGCCGGTCTGTGAACGTAATACAGAGCAGACGTTGACCAACCGATGCCTGGCCACCTGTGAAACCGGGATTATAAGTGATCAGTTACTTGATGGACAGTGCAGTGATTACCGGTTTGTCGATTGGGGCTTGTGGAAACAGGCCTGGAAAAAAGGCCTGCTTAAAATGTCCTGGCGTCAATAATTTTAAGTATCTGGTATCTGAAGTTATAACGAAATTTTTATAGTGTAGCTAAAGAAGTATTCACTTCTTTAGCTACACTGCCTTTGGATGTTTATGATTATTTTGCAGTAGCATATATTAAACCAACGGCCTTTATATTTTCTTATGGCAGTCCCTTTGTTCGACAGGATGCCACTTGTCGCATTTTATTACATCTTTTTTATTTCATAGAGAAATGGCCATTGACTGAGGTTTGTCATGGTGTTTATGCAAAAGCTGTTTTGTCTTTATTTGTTTTTATTACCTCTGGCACTTGATGCGTCTTTCATTGAGGTGGAAGTTGATGGAATGCGCTATTTCTGTGAAGAACGGGGTGGGGATTCATCATCTGTAGCCTCATGTCTTGATTTGGCGTATTCAGGACCTTTCACGCGTTCGGAGTCTGAAAAACTGTGTCTAGGCGCGAATACACACTGGCCTGCTGAGTGTGGTGTCAGGGCTTATGGGGGCATTTTTACTCGTTCAGAGAGTTTGCAACTGTGTATACGAGCCAGAAGTCTGGGGCCAGTGGAATGTGCAGAGTTAGCCTATGCAGGCCCGTATACCCGCAAAGAAACATTAGAGTTATGTGCGCATCCTCAGGCAACAAAAAAGAATGCGCAGTGCGCTCTCGAATTGTATAACGGCATATATTCAAGGAAGGATTCTATTTTGTACTGTAAAGTCGGGTACGGTGTTGCAGTATTTGATGATCGTCATTTAGCCAACAAGAGTACACTTTCGCGTTTGACTAAAGCGGCAAATTGGAAAGCGTTTTATCGCAATGAGTATCCGATGGATGAAAAATGAATAGTTGCAATCGTGTTAGCCATGATGAATGGGGAGCTGCTTCAACGAATTTTAGTCATGTCTGATGATGTGAATTGACATTTATCATTACGACAGATTATTGGATATGCCTGCTAAGTCTGGTTGGATTAAGATGTGTTGATTTGGCGACTACGGTTACCGATCTTATATGGTATCCTGCCTGTCTTTATTTCACTGTGAAATCGTTTTTACCGAACAGCATAAATTATGGCAGCCAGACAGATTTACAGAGTTGTATTTCATAATCAGGGGGAAATCTACGAGGTGTACGCCAAGCAGGTTTTCCAGAGTGACATGTATGGTTTCATCGAGGTGGAAGGCTTTATCTTCGGAGAGCGCACCCAGGTGGTCGTCGATCCTTCCGAGGAAAAACTGAAAGCCGCCTTTGAAGGGGTTAAAAGCAGTTTTATTCCCATGCATTCGATTATTCGCATAGACCATGTGGAAAAAGAAGGTAAGGGTAAGATTATGGATGCCAAGGGGCAGAATATTGCACCTTTCCCCATGCCACCGATGCCGGGGAAGTAATCCAATAAGAAAGGCTGCGTAATGCAGCCTTTCTTATTGGATGTTCACAGGGTCAGTTGCTCTTTCCACGGAGGTAGTGGAAGAAACCACTGGCAATGCACAGATTGCCGAGCGCCAGCAGGTAGTGAAAGAGATCCATACGAAGAAAACCTGCAAGCTTACCTTCTGTACCAATCACCAGGCCACCAATAAAGTAGGCGCAGACCCCAGTCAGTGCGAAAGCGGTAAAAGTTGGCTTGCGTTCGCCCCGTGTGATAATGGCTGCTGTCATGAGCAGCAGGGCTGCCGCGCTGAGCACCAGGTGCCAGGCATCCAGCCATTCCAGTCGACGCATCAGCTCAAAGCAGGCCATGAGCCCCAGGAGGATGGAGCCCCAGTCCTGTTTACGCAATGGCCAGTTCCATACGGTAGCCGCAATGGCAGTCGCCAGCAGCGACGGCGAGAGGTAGTTGGCCGCCTGGTACAGCATCTGGTGAGGTTCTGTCCAGATGGCGGAAAAACCATAACGCAGTGTTCCCAGGCCCGCCGCTGCGGCGACCAGGCCGAAGGCCAGCAACGCAACGGTGGCCGGCAGGCGCCGGCCTGGTTCAAAGGAGCGAAACTGGGCCATGAGAAAGACGCCGAACAGGCTGGAAAAAGCCAGTACGGCGTCAGAGATAGCAACGGATATAACCGGTTCGAACATCAGGCAATCCTGGCAAAGGCTTTTTCTGCCGCGGCAAGCGTTTCATCAATATCCGTGTCGCTGTGGGCGCTGGAGATAAAGCCGGCTTCAAAGGCAGACGGTGCGAGATAGATCCCTTCTTCCAGCATGGCGTGGAAGAAACGGCCAAATCGCTCACTGTCACAGCGCATGACCTGGTCAAAGCGTTCTATGCGTTCCTGGTCCGTGAAGAACACACCAAACATGGCGCCGGCCTGGCTGGTGGTGAAGGGGATACCGGCCGCATCGGCCCGCTCCTGAAGACCGGACAGTAACCGGGTCACACGCTGGCTGAGCTGTTCATGGAATCCGGGTTCTGTAATCAGATCCAGCACAGTCAGGCCCGCTGACATGGCAACCGGATTACCGGAGAGTGTACCTGCCTGGTACACAGGACCCAGCGGGGCAATGTGTTCCATGATCTCACGACGGCCGCCAAAGGCGCCTACCGGCATACCGCCACCGATGACCTTGCCCAGGGTGGTCAGATCCGGTGTGACACCGTAATAGCCCTGAGCACCACCGAGGGAAACGCGGAAACCGGTCATGACTTCATCAAAAATCAGCACGGTGTCGTGCTCATCACAGATTTCCCGCAGACCTTCGAGGAAGCCCGGTACCGGGGGAATACAATTCATGTTGCCTGCCACGGGTTCCACGATGATACAGGCGATCTCGTCACCGGTTTCGGCAAAGGCCTTGCGGACACTGTCCAGATCGTTATAAGTAAGCGTGATGGTATGTGCCGCCAGGTCTGCAGGAACACCTGGTGAATTAGGCACGCCGAGTGTGAGGGCACCGGATCCCGCCTTGACCAGCAGGGAATCCGAGTGGCCATGGTAGCAGCCCTCGAACTTGACGATCTTGTCCCGGCCGGTATAGCCACGGGCCAGGCGGATGGCACTCATGGTGGCTTCGGTACCGGAGTTCACCATCCGTACCATGTCCATGGAAGGCACCAGTTCACAGACCTTGTCGGCCATTGAGATTTCAATGGCCGTTGGTGCGCCGAAGCTCAACCCCAGTTTGACCTGCTCCTGCACGGCGGCAATGACCCGTGGATGGTTGTGGCCGACAATCATCGGCCCCCAGGAGCCTATGTAGTCTATATAGGCCTTACCGTCTTCATCGTACATCCGGGCGCCATCCGCGCGACGGAAGAAGACGGGCGTGCCACCGACACCCTTGAATGCGCGAACCGGCGAGTTAACACCACCGGGAATATGCCGCTGTGCTTGCTGGAACAGGGATTCTGAGCGATTCATTGTATGTCCTTTTCGGTCACAGGCTGGCCGCCACGTCAGGATGGACGGAACAACTGGCTGTATTGGCGGGCCTGGGCTTCGATATTATCGGCGCTGAACAGGTCACTGATGACGGCCACCATGTTCACGCCCTGCGAAATGATATCCGGCGCATTATCCAGTGTTATACCGCCGATGGCTACTATTGGTACGTTTAATGTCTGGCAGGCTTCGGCCAGCAGGCCAGGTTTGACGTCCACGGCGGCTTCCGGCTTGGTTGGCGATGGGAAACAGGCGCCAAAAGCAACATAATCCGCCCCCCGCGATTGCATGACCAGTGCGCGCTCCAGCGAACCGTAGCAGCTGATGCCGATGATGACATTATCCCCAAGGTGATTGCGTGCACCCGATACCGTATCGTCATCTGCGCCGAGATGGACGCCATCTGCTCCGCATGCCGCCGCCAGGGCGACATCGTCATTTATGATGAGTGGTACCTGATAGTTGTGGCAGAGTTCCTTCAGCATCCGAGCCTGATGAAGTCTTTTTTCGTTATCGGTGCTTTTGTCACGATACTGCAGAATGGTCATGCCACCTTGTAGAGCGCTTTCTACACAGGTAAGCAATGCATTGTCGTTTGGCATTAACACGCTATCGGTAATGCCGTAAAGTCCTGAAAGTCGCTCGTGTGAGGACATGATGCAAGCCCTGATTAGTCATAAGCGCTAGTTAATATAGGCGTAAGTCGATACCTTCAAGCCGCGCGATGAGATTCTGTTATGAAAGCAGGGTTCTAGGGTATTGGTCAGTCACTATAAGGCGTCGCGTATGGTACAAAACTGATGCCATTTTTTATCATTAATAGCGCAGCAATATCCTCATAACCGCTTGCAATGGCATGATCGAAAGGAGTTTTCCCTTCAGAATCCTGTTGATTGATTTTAGCACCATGCTCTATCAGGTATTGAACCAAGGGATAATGATCATGGAGTACGGCTGTTATCAGTGGCGTGGTACTGGCCATAGCCTGTGATACTGAAGTAATAGTATTGATATCCGCACCGTATTTGATGAATAGAGCACATAGCTGAATTGATCCAACCTGACTGGATAGAACAAGGTATTCAGAAAATTTCAATGGACCAGGTAGGATAGACCTCTGCCTTCGCAGTAGATAGCTGACCATTTCAGTTTCTTGAAGAGTGATATAAACCTGTATGATGTCATAGAATACTGGAGTTTGTGTGCCGAACCTTTCTCGCCGGTCAAGTTCCTCTACAGTGTAACGTGCAAAATCGCCTACTCTGGTTGGCATAGTCAGTGGTAGTTGAAAGTGAAGGCGTTGCAAGCGGTCAACACAGATGGCGGTTCTGCCGTTGGCTTCTGGGAACACGTGAAATAAATGCATTTTTTGCAGCAATGATATCCCTGCTTTTCGGATGATATCCATTGCTACGCGTTTATTGGGATGGTTTTTAACCCACTCCACCTGACAATAGTACTGCTCTAAGAAGCGCTTTGTTTTTTCCCGGCGAATGTCGGGCGTTCCAATAAAGTGAACCCGAATGTCTCTGCTACATGGATCCACTTCTAACAGGAAGTTGGCATTTAGTGAGGTGGTTTCCGATACTTTTTTATCCGTTAGCAGGTATCGTCCCGCTAAATTAAATTTGTTTAATAGTTTTTTTATTTCATGTTTTTGGTATTCGAATCGGTATTTTATCAATGATTCATCTAAGAGTGCTTGTAGTTTGACGGTGGAGTATGTGTCAGGGTCTGAGATATCAATGCAGAAGTTGGAGTAACCAAATTTACCTTCGCCACCAACCAGTTTATTGATTTTTAATAAGTTATTTACTGCGTTTTCTATCTTTCTTTTTTTTGTTTCACTGTCTCTTGTGAAAAAAATATCTTTAAGACGTCTCATGTTTGTAGGCTGTTGATCATCTACATCTAATCGCAGTGTAACGTCTCGCCCACTATTTGGTTGCAGGGAAAAAATGCCCTCCTTGTGGTGAAGAAGGGCAAATTCAATACCATTCAGCAGCCTTAATATACATTCCTGTTCATCTTCAAGAGCAAGTCGACCAACTTGATGGAACATAGCATCGATAATTTTCAGAAATAGTTCATCATGATGACTCTCTATCAGTCCTGCATTTATAGCGGGTTGCGTTAATTGAAAAGCTTTGTTTTCAATCTTTATGGATGTTTCGAGTAAGTCTGTTAAAAGTTTTTTGTGTTCCGTGTTTAATAATTGATGTGCATTTACAAAAACTATTGTTGTTTTAATCGCTTTTATACGTTCTTCATGTCCTTTTATTGGTTTGTATAATTCTTTTTCAAGCAGGTAGGAAAGCGCTTTGATGCAGAGGTTTACATGTTCCGATATGTAGATTTTTGAGAACCTTAAATTAGGGATGTAACCACGATCCCACATCTGTTTTGTTGTTACTTTTTCGGGTGATTGCCCCTGCAATAAGCGGGTTTCAGGCAGAAGATTATAGGTTAAATCAGCAATTTCTTGTGAAATTCTCCATGAGCTTATGGAGGATTGAATCCTTTTTGGGTGTAGAAGATGTGAGGTTTGCTGTGTAAAAAGAGACGCTTCTGTACTGTCTGTGAGTGAGAGCCTTCGCCGCCTGTGCCTTTGCTTACATACACCACGCAATATGTATGATGACTGACTTCTAGATAACCGCTTTCCAATAAAAAAATCATATGTGTGCATGAATCATTGAACCCTCAGGTGAGCCGGCGTCTTATTGCTAAAAACTAAAAGACAGGTCTCTTGCTTGATAGTTTATTGATCAGCACTTTTTGTTTGGCATTGTTGCGGACGAGTTACCCGGTGATTTTGTGAGGTTTAAGAGGGGGCGATCAAAAAGCAAGGGACGCTAATGTTTCCCTTGCTTCTCATAGGTGGTTTACTGGGGGACAAAGCGTTAAGAGTAACTCACCTGTTTATTCAAGGTAGATCCTGACTCCTGATCATAAAGAACCTCTTCGTCAATCTCACCTTCCGTCTTCGCAACAATGGTGCTGACAGCCGTGTCACCGACAACGTTGGTCACGGTGCACAGGGCATCCAGTATACGGTCGGTCGCGATGATGATTCCCAGTGCTTCAATGGGCAGGCCCAGCTGGTGCAGCAATACCCCGGTGGTCACAACCGCACCGCCGGGAATACCACCGGTGGCAATGGCCAGCAGGAAGGCGGTTACGCCCAGGGTCACCAGTTCGCCGCCGCTGAGGTCAACGTTGTAGGCGTAAGCGACGAACATGGTGGCGACGGTCATATAAATAGCCGCCCCCGACATGTTCATGGTCGCACCCAGAGGCACCGAGAATCCCGCCACTTTGTCAGAAACACCCAGTTTGTCAGTCAGTGTCCGGAAGGTTACCGGGATCGTGGCATTCGAACTCGCGGTTGACAGCGCAAACATCATCTGTTCACGGGTCTTGCGGATAAAGCTGATAGGGCTGGTTCCAGTGGCCATGCCAGTGACTAGTGGATAGAAACCAAACAGCCAGATCAGCATGACCAGGGAGGCGGTCATCACGTAGGTCATTACGCTGAGGATGCTGTGACTGTCCAGCGTAGCGGCCAGCTTGGCGGTCAGGAAGAACACACCGTAAGGCGCCAGCGCCATGACCATGCCAATCAGTTTCATCATCACATTGTTGGCCAGGGAAAAGGCCTTGCTGACACTGTGGGTTTCCTGATCTTCCAGCTTTTTAATGGCAATACCGGTAATGATTGCCATGAACAGGATCTGCAGGATATTGCCTTCCGCGAACGCCTGTACCGGGTTGGTGGGCACAATGCCAATCACCATATCCAGCAGGGAGGGCACTTCAGTGCGGCTCAGGCTCAGAGAGGCATCGGCCAGCCCAAGATTAGCGCCTAGCCCCGGCTTGACCATCAGGGCAATACCGATGGCGGCTGCAATCGCGATCACCGTATTCAGCAGATAGAGCCCCAGCGTCTTTGCGCCCAGGCGACCAAACTGGTTGATATCGTCCAGACTGCAGACCGCGTTGACGATGGAGATGAAAATCAGGGGCATGACCATCAATTTGATCATGGAAACGAAGATATTACCGCCGGCATGGAACAGGCCGCCGACAAGCCAGGTTTGAAGCATACCTTCCGGTGACGCAAAGTGTTGAATCAGGGCGCCAACCAAAATACCGCCAACCAGGGCGATCAGGATGCGAGTTGTCAGATTACTACTCATGGATCAGGAACTCCCGCTTTTGGAGTCTCTCGACTCTCGTGTTATTGAACGTTTTTGTTATAAGAGATTGGAATCTAACCTATAACCAACGGCAATACAAGACGCTATAAAATGCTGCCTATTCAGGATGATCTCCCGAAAAAAGGATAAAAACAGTAACAATTCCTGTTAGTAAATCTAACAACGATTGGCTAAAGGACTGGCTTTTGGGGAATGACAGGCGGATATGCCTTAGAATGGCTGGGTACGTAGTTATACCTAAGTTGCGGGGTGAAAGCAAATTCAGGTGGGTATGCTCGCAAAGATTTGTTTTGCGGAGAAGGCGACAAGTCATAAAAGGCTGCCGCCTGAACAGGGGAAAACTTTCAGGAAAAGAAGGCGAGAGAAACTATTATCAAAGCATTAGATTTGCCGCTGCCTAAATCGCATCCAGCGCATCAGATAACTTGTTTACACCAATAATCTCTATCCCTTCGATTGGCTTTCTGGGTCGATTCGCCATGGGCACGATAGCGCGCCGGAAGCCATGCTTGGCAGCTTCGATAATCCGTTCCTGACCACTGGCGACCGGACGGATTTCGCCCGCCAGACCCACTTCGCCAAACGCCACCAGATCCTGTGGCAGTGGTGTGTCCCTTAAGCTGGAAACAATAGCGAGCAGGCTGGCCAGATCCGCACTGGTTTCGGTAATACGGACACCACCGACCACGTTGAGGAACACATCCTGGTCACTGGTGAATATGCCGCCATGGCGGGTCAGGATCGCCAGCAGCATTGCCAGCCGGTTTTGGTCCATGCCAACCGTGACTCGGCGAGGATTACCCAGCTGGGATTCCACCACCAGGGCCTGAATCTCAACCAGCAGGGGCCGGGTGCCTTCCCACAGCACATTAATAACACTGCCAGATACGGCCTCATCTGCACGGGTGAGGAAAATGGCCGAAGGGTTTTTCACTTCCTTTAATCCCTTCTCGGTCATGGCGAAGATGCCGAGTTCATTGACCTGACCGAAGCGGTTCTTGGTCGCGCGCATGATCCGGAAGCGGGAATCATCCGTCGTACCGAGCATCAACTGGGTATCGATGATATGGCTCAGCGTCATGGGGCCGGCGAGTGAGTTGTCCTTGGTGACATGGCCGACGATTAACAGCACGGTGCCTGTCTGCTTGGCAAACCGGGTCAGGAAGGCGGCGGATTCCCGTACCTGCGCGACACCGCCGGGCGCAGAGTCGATACCATTCATAAAGGTGACCTGAATGGAGTCAATCACGATGATGCCGGGCTTTTCGGCTTCCGCGATGGCGACGATTTTTTCTGCCGAGGTTTCAGCCAGCATCTTCAGCTGATCAGTCGGCAACCCCAGGCGTTTTGCCCGGTTAGCGATCTGCTGCATGGATTCCTCGCCGGATACATACAACGCGGGCATGGTCTGCGCCACATGGGCCAGCGTTTGCAACAGGATCGTACTTTTACCCGCGCCGGGATGGCCGCCTATGAGTACGGCGCTGCCCGGGACGAACCCACCACCAAGAACGCGGTCTAATTCGGAAGAACCGCTGGTGAAGCGAGGGGCATCCTCAACGCTGACATCACTGAGTAACTGGACACCGGACTGAGCGCCGGCAAAGCCGGAACGATTGGCAGCCTCAATGGAAGGAGATGTCGCAGGGCCGAGGTTAATTTCCCGGATGGTGTTCCAGGCTTTGCAGTCCGGGCACTGTCCCTGCCACTTACCCGACTCGCTGCCACATTCGGAACATACGTAGGCTTTACGGGTTTTGCCTCTTGCCATGCTTTCGGTGAATCCTGTAGAAAGAAAAGGTTGCTTCTGGACGTATTGTTCAGGCTTGAGACGACATGGGTCAATACCTGAAGGAATAAGTGCTGCTTTAATTTCGCTGGACGCAAGTTCTACTATGCTGTCCTCGATCTATAACACAGTGCGGTTTCCAAGACACCTTGAATGCGGGGGCGGGAATGCCATCAATGGCAGCCCGGGCAGACAGGGTGATAAATAAATCCAGAAGAGGTTGTACTGGAATGAAGTTGATAGTTCGATTGCTGGCGGGTATTGTTGCCGGCGTTATCATTGGTCTGCTGGTACCACAAGCCGGCGTGATTGAAGCACTGGCACGGTTGCTGGTGACCTTCAAGTCTATCTTTGGTGAATTCATCAGTTTCACCATTCCCCTGATTATCCTGTTCTACATCATGAGCGGTGTCGCCAATCTTCAGCAGGGTTCCGGGCGCGCCCTGGGTTCTACCGTTGGTTTCGCTTACCTGTCGACCATTGTGGCCGGTTCACTGGCGTTCTTCATGGCCAGCACCTTTATTCCGGGCATGGTGGAACTGGGTTCCCAGGCGGCATCGGAAGGCGGCGGCCTCAAGCCGATTCTGGTATTGCACATTCCACCGGTCATGGGGGTTATGACCGCGCTGGTGATGGCATTTGCCTTTGGTATGGGGATTTCTGCGACCGGTGGGAGTGAGCTCAAAACGGTGGTTGATCAGGCGAAGGATATTGTTGAGCTGATGCTCTCCAAAGTCCTGATTCCCGGCCTGCCGTTCTATATTGCTGGTGTGTTTGCCGAAATGGCGGTCGACGGCACCGTTTTCTCGACGCTCAAGACCTTCGGCGTAGTGCTGATGCTGGCCATTGTCATGCACTGGATCTGGCTGTCGATCCTTTACTTCAGCACGGGCGCGCTGACGGGCCGCAATCCACTCAGCATGCTGCGTAACATGATTCCGGCTTATCTGACTGCCGTCGGTACCATGTCCAGTGCGGCGACCATTCCTGTGACCGTCCGCCAGGCCAAGGCCAATGGTATTGACGACAACGTGGTGGATTTTGCCGTACCGCTGTGCGCCACTATCCATCTTTCCGGCAGTGCCATCACACTGACGACCTGTGCCACTGCCGTCATGTTGCTGACCGGGTTGGCTGAGCCGACTTATGCCATGATTTTGCCGTTCCTGCTGATGCTGGGTGTTACCCTGATCGCCGCACCGGGTGCACCGGGTGGCGCGGTTATGGCGTCACTGGGGCTGTTGACCAGCATGCTGGGCTTCGGTGAGTCAGCCATTGCGCTGATGATTGCCCTTTACATGGCTCAGGATAGCTTCGGTACGGCGTGTAACGTAACAGGCGATGGCGCCATTGCAGCGCTGGTTGAACGCTTCGGTCGCACTGCTGAAGAGCCTATGGCATCAGCTATCCTGCCTGAAGGTCAGGAAGGGTAATTGCTGACATAATGGTAAACCTGTGGAGATATGATCAAATTTGTGATTGATATCTCCACAGGCTTTTAAGGGCTCGTGCTAGCTGTTTATAGCTACACGGCCTCAATTTCTTCCGCTTGAAGAAGCGGGGTATTAAGGGGAAATTCAACTGTTGTTGATGAGGGCATTATTTGTAATTCAATACCCTCCTGACTTTCACGACTTTCAGGCTCATCAAGGAGGTTGTGAGCATCGAGTGTATCGTTCACGATGCGCTGATGTGCAGCTTCTTCGCTAATTCGTTTTAACATCATTAGACACGGCACACCGCGTCCGAAATGACCGTCTATGCGATAAGAGCGCTGTTCTCTTTGCCTGAAAACGTTTTCATTATCATACAGCAAGCTACCACCCCATTCATGTTCGATGACGGCTAGATAATGCCCGCTACGGGCAAATGAGGCTTCTTCTGCTGTTTCTGTTGCGCTAATGTCCTGTTCATAATAAACGCTGCTGACTACTTCAAAGTACAGTTTCTGTTTTCGCATTGTTTCGTTGTCAATGACTGTCAGGTAGACAATACGGTGTGGAGTCTTTAACAAGGCATCTTTGAACTGTTGTTTTGATGCATAGCTGTGAGGTACCGTGAAATTCAGAGTAATTACCTCGAGCTGTTTGCAGTCAGCCCTGAGCATTTGACGTTCCGATGTTATGCTCCAGTCTGACTCATTGCCATCAGTGAGTTTTACTTCTGATAAGTCAACCTTTGACGAAGAGGCTGTAAAGTCAAGATCTGCCTGAGTACAGGTCGTCAGGCCAGAGAAAGGTCTTTCTTTGAAGGTATGATCGAGTAATTCCTGCAACGTGTATGTGCTGTTTTCCGGAACATTAATGTTCAATATGTTCGAAGGCCTGTTTTCATCAAGCCGGAATGTTGTTTTGACGCTAACATTACCTTTTTCTATGGTGCGTTCAGTCCAGTAGATGAAGCTGAACCTGGGATCCTGATGTAATGCTAAAACTTCGTCTAACACTGACTGTAGAAATTCGCAGGCGTCCTGTTGCATGAGCCCTTTGGCCTGCCAATCATGTAATGGCTCTTTCTTTACACATTCAAGACCACTGAAGGCATTTGTGGTTTTTTTTGCCTCAGCGATAAGGTCACTAATGAGAGTCTGGTAGAGTGATTGAAATCTATCAGTCGTTTCCCCTGTAAACAGTAGGTAAAGTTCGCGCAGTTGTTTTTGTATATGATGGAATTTGTCTGGTGAACGTGCAATTGGCCAAGCTCCTTGTTGCTCTTCCAATTTCGGGTGTTTATCGATGATAGGGAAGAGGCATGTAAATGTTCCGTTCAAAATGACACCGATAAAACAGGTGTTGCCAAGATTCTTGAATCCTGACAGTTCTGGTACTTTTTCCAGTGATGTAGCTGTTGGCTGAGCGAAGAGCGTGGGGTGCTGTAACTGGACCCTTATAAGATGTTTGTAGTTTCTTTCTTCTTTAGTCAATTCAAGAATTTCTTCTATTGCCTCTATTTGGTTGATTATCTTTTTTTGCTTTATTTCTTCAGTCTCCTTTGAACTCTTGATTTTTTCTATTTCCTCTTTTGCTTTCCTGAGTTCAAATATAAATTCTGGATAGGTGTAACGGGTTTCTTGATAGAGGTGTTTCTTTAGGCGTTTAGGTATTGATGTATAATCATCAGTGCCACCGATGCCTGGAAATATCGAGAATGCTTTGGAATCCATGTCTTTTACAGACAGTACATCTAATAGTGTGGTTTCGTTGGCGATCAGGTAACAACGAGCCATTAGAACTTTGAGGCAATTGGCTAGCTCATCAAAAGCTCTGGTGATTCGCTCATACTTGGTATCGTTGTAGCGAACATAATATAATAAAAGAACAAATAAAGAAAACTGCATGATTTTTACCATGTCAGGTTGCTGTTTGGCCCATTTTTCATCGGCGTTCGAGTTAAATTCACTGAGTCTCTTGAGCATGACGTCACGCCAGACGCTAGCGGATGTTTGTGTACCACAACTATGAAAGCAATTTAAAAAGGCTAGAGAGAATACTTCTGTGCATCTCTCTCGCATAGTGACGTCACGAAAAAGTATTTTGATCTCGTCAATATTGACAGGACGGCTTATCTCTTTAGACTTCCTTTTGCTTGTATGGATTGATTCAGGGGTGGCGGGTTTTGTTGTCTGGAGCGACAATGCTTCAGAGGCATCCACAGACTCTGAACGCCTACTCTCCAAGCCAATTGAAGCGCTGAGTGATTTTTGTTCCTCGTTAATGATGCTTTTATGTTCTGATTGCTTATCTGTGCTTTCTTCAGGTAAATGTCTGTATTGAATGGGTTGATTAGGTGTTGATGGTGGTTGTGCCATGATAATACTCCTGCTCAGGTAAAAACATGATGTAAGTTCCCGGCCATAAATATTTTGCCATTTTTATAAAGATAAATTGCACCAAGGTACATCTCTTATTTGCGTATGATGTGACCTGATAACTTTCAGGAAGTTCCGGTTGAGATTGTGAGGTTCCCGACTTCGATTACCTGTCATACAAGAGTCTCATCTTCATCGATTACCTCAGTCATATCATCGAACTGGGCTAAAGGTGCTATAGCAGAATCTGTATCCGACAGGGTGGTACTTGATGATTCTTCCTCTTCTCTGTTGTCCGGGTAGTAAAAGAAAATATAAGGGTCGCCAGTGCAAAAATCCTTAATTGAATGGGTGTCCGAGTCTTTGTGTTGCCTCAATGTGATATGATCATCATGAAGTAACCATGTATCTTTTGACCGAGTCAGTGTTGTGTAATGTCCCTGGTCAATGCTAGGTCCTTTATGGCAGATAATACATTTTGCACGAAATCTGATAGTGCGTTCTGGTTGTTCAGGATCGGATGTATCTCTAATTTTCATTTCTATATATTCACTAAAATTTTCTAGTATTTGTCTTCCTACAGACTCTTTGCTTTCTGAGTGTGGGTAAGCAATTTTGAGACAAATGAAATCCAGTGGTGCGGCCTTGGGCTTCTCTTCTGATGGACTTGATTGCACAGCAGTGTTGTCAGTATCAACAACCTGGTTAATGGCACTGCCTTGAGCGATCTGTTCGTCTGACTCTGAACTGTATTGGCTATATTCGGCTTCCAGGGATAGTTTTCGCACCGTTGGCCACGTGTGTTTGTCTTGTATTTTTGATTGAAGTTCAGCAAATTCAGGTGCTGAACGATCAAAATGTTCTGGAAGTTCACTCACCTGACAATACTGCCAGTTGTCTGGCTCGATTTTTTCAGGATGAAAACAGTTGTCAACGAGTTTTTGCATTTCGAAGCCTTCTTCTCCATTATTAACCTGAAGTTCTAGTATGTAGCTTTTCTCTCGAGGGGAAAATTTTATAACCTCATGATCTCTATTTTGGAAGGGTATTTTTAGTATACTGTATGGTGCTTTTTTAAATGAGCAAAGTTGACGTTGTTTTTTTGTCTCATGATCATTGTACAGCGCTTCAAGCATTGCCAGCATAAAGTCCATAGCATCTTGCTGATCTATTTGTTTTGTATTTGTTTCCTCTTTTAATGCTTTTTCCCATTGTGTGATTTTTTCTTCTGGAAGCAGTTCCATCATTCTGAAGTCATTGGCAACCTTACCGTATAAGCTACAGGCTTTTATAAAGTCAAGCAGGATTTTGTCGACTGCTTTTTGCTCATGCTCAATTCCTTTTTTTCTTTCTTTGTATAGTGTGCGAAGCTTGAATAGTGCATGCTGTATTTCATTTTGATGATAATCTTCTGGATAGTGAAATTGTGCAATTTCATCGAAAACCCTGTTTGGCATCCCTTCCAAGAAAGCTTTTAAGACAGAAATTACGAAACAGGAATTACCAGGATTTGTAAAACCTTGGATTTTGGGAACCTTGATGAGTGTCGGATGTACGATGTATTTTACTTCTTCGCCTTCTTTAAAGTTGAGTGAATCTTTATCTATTTCTAAAACCTCTAGTGGGTCTTCTCCTGCCGCTAACCGTTGCATAAATATAGGGAATTTTTCAAATCTATCATCCTCGCAGTATTTTGTCATTTGTTGTAATAGATAAGTGCGGTCGTATGTCCATCGCTGATCATTAAGAGGGACTCTTGTAATACCCTCCAAGTTATGAGTTAGAAGTTTCACGGTTAACTGTTCGGATCTCATGTCAATACAGTCACGGAACATTTCTATACTCTTAAGAGTGTCTCCGTTTTTTGTGTAGTAGCAGCCTAAAAACATGGTTCTTACAATTTCGATATAAATCGCCTCTATTGCTTTTAATGCATTCTTCTTTTCAGCTGTCTCTGGAGTGGAATTGTGTTTGGCATAGACTATCTTCATTAAATGATAAAGGAATCGAATGTGTTGTGGCATATCAGCTTTTCGTTGGAATAATTGAATTTTATCCATTTCACTGGATGCTGAATCATATTTTTTGAGTTGTTTTACAAGCAGCTCGACCAAGCGGATATCTCGTTCCTGGCATGTATATTTCCAGCATGAAATGGCTGCTTGTCTGAAGCACTGAGAGGTGGACTCTGTTTTTTCTAGTGTTCTGAAATGCTTATATAATTGTTTTGTTGCTAGTTTTTCTTCATCGGACGTTTTACATGCTTTGCACGTAAAGCAACTAAGACACTTGAAAATACGACGTCCTGAAGATAAGGATTCAGTCGTTTTGACATGTGTTTTTTGAATGCTTTCATCTTCGTCCTTAGTGTCAACTCTTTCGTAAGTGTGCGCTGGGACGGATAGTGCCTGAGTATGATTAAATTCCATGGTTTTACCTGTAAAAATAAATACAATGCGTAATGAGGTTTGCTGATAAATTGATAGATGATAATGAGTTGTGGATTTTTTTGTGATGACGGTTTGGTCTTGAATTTTGACAAAATCGTATTTGTCTCATCTCTTTTTGTTTTTAATGTTGAGTGTATATGTCTTATTTTTAATATGGCTATTGTTGATGTTTTTTTTTGGTTAGAATCCGGTGTTTGTCAACATAGTTGTCGCCCCAACTCAAGCCGCTTTCTTAAGTTGATCAGCTGAAGATCTGTCGGGATTAAGC
>NZ_BAABFL010000442.1:0-26592 GCF_039540975.1 Kistimonas scapharcae | reverse complement strand
CGTTTTGTGCAAAAACTGTACTCTGTTGCCAAAAGTACGGCCAGCTTGCTCACATTCCCAAGGTTAAGCGGGATTTAAGGCCTTAAAGACCGCAATCACCTCATCAGTTATCGTCTGGTAATTACCTTTCGGAGCCGTCGTATAATCAACAGAAATGACTTTAAGACCTGTTTCATTGGCTACCGGGATACAACGCAGCAACGTCATCTGGGCATTGTAACGTGTGTAAGCACCACCATGGGCGTAGACCATCACCTTACCGTTATCTTTCCACCCCTTGGGAAGCACTTCTATCACGGGTACCGAGTTAATGATTTTATTTGTAATGGTTGGCTCAAAGCGTTTAATGACCGCCTGATTGTTCGGACGTAACCTTTCTTCCAGCGCCTGATTAATGGCATCCCAACCCGTTACATCGTCCGCAGCCGGGTAGGTTTTCAGCGTTAATGGATCAGGCATAGTCTGCATGTGGTTTTTAGCTTGATCTGAGATGGTCTCCGGCAGCGATGATTCATAGGCAAAAACCAATGTCGGCATAACCGCCAAAACCACACCCTTCCACTTGCAGATCATACAACACAGCCTCGTCATTGCTCTGTTAAAGCGATAAGCATGAAGGTTTAGTGGGCATAACTGGATTTTTCAATGTGGTGACATAGCGTCTTTTGGTTGCGGTATCACCCTCCACCAAAAATAGAACCATGGTGTCAATAAAGAAAAGTATTGATACTATTACCCTTGTAATAACAAAAATAACAACACACTGGAGTCCATCATGCGCAGGCATGTTCTATTCGCCTGGCTGGTCAGCGTCCTGCTGCCTGGTCTGGCCTGGGGCAGCGGCCCGGGTCTCGGCAACCTTTCCTATAATGCATCAGAGCTTTTCAAGCCCGTTTCATGGATTAACCGGGACAATGGCATTCCTTCCACCTACCCGTTTCGAAAAGCCTTCGGCACCAACGTCGGCATCATGCATAACGGGTATTTCCTGACACTGTTTGCCCCGGATAGCGGCTGGGGCCCCGGCGGTTTTCTGCTCTATGATGTCTCCGATCCCCGCAACATCAAACTGGTCAAACGCATTTATGAGCCCAATGGTCGCACCAGTGAATTCCGTGAAGCCCATGCCATCGGCGCGACCAACCTGAATGGCCGTCGGTATATCACTATCCAAACCACCAGCGGCATTGAGTTCTGGGACTTTACCGATATCGATAACATCCAGCAGGTCTCCAAGCTGTCACTGCCGGGTGTAAATGCCGGGGATTACACCAGTGTTGCCTGGCAGCTCTGGTGGCAGGCGCCCTATGTGTATGTCGCGGTGGCGAACCAGGGCATTTACATTGTGGATGCGACCGACCCAGCCACCCCTCGCATCGCTGACCGTGGCGGAAATCGCCCCAACCCGGTACCACCGGCAGAACTGGGCGGTTTCAGGGTCGGCCCGATCTTCACCATGGGTAATCAGCTGGTCATCAGCTCTATGGATCAACAGGATGGCTTTGCCAGCCTAGATATCAGCGACCCGCTGAACCCATTACTTCTGGACAAAACACCTGACCTGTCACAAACCTACTACGCCACCTGTTTTGATGGTGAAAAAGTGGTTGCTTCTGTCAGGGGCAGTGGCGCCCGGATGGTGACGTATAACCTGGATGACCCGGCTCGCTTTGTACTGGAGAACAATTCGCTGGTCATTGATGAACAGCTTTACTGCAGCATGCAGGATGATTACGTCTTCCAGGGAACCGAAGAGAGTGTTCACAAGGTCGATATCAGCAACACTGGCGCCTACCGTGATGTGGGTAGCGGTAGCCTGAACGTCAGTAATGCCGATCATGGCCAGGTATTCCCCTTCGGTAACCTGGTGTTTATTGGTAATGACCATGGCACCGGCAACGCCTTTATGGTTCATGATCTGGATCCGGATACCACGGCACCGGTTATTCGCCAGGTGTCGCCAAGACATCAGGCAGACAATCATGCAATCACTTCCCGGATTGGTATTGGCTTCTCCGACAGTATTGACCTGGAAACCGTTAACAGCGACACCTTTATTGTCCAAACACTGGACGGGACACCTGTCAACGGACGCTACAGTGCCCAACTCGGCATCGTGAACTTTGCACCGGAACAGGCACTGGCACCCAACACCACCTATGAAGTAATCATTCCTGCAGGTGGTATTCGTGACTATGCCGGTAATGCGGTTGAACAAACCTTCCGATCAACGTTTACCACAGGACAGGAGAATGACCGGGGACTGATTTACCACTGGACCTTTGATGGCCACCTGAATGATGTCTGGAGTGGTAATACCGGCTCCCTCTCAGGCACAGTAAATTATGAAAACGGCGGTATTCGCTTATCTAGCCAGCAGTCAATTCGCACCGATGTTGCGCTGTCCAACGTGTTGGGCGGTACCGGTACCGTTAGCCTCTACCTGAAAACCAGTCAAAACGGTAATAACAATCCCTGGCAGGCGCCCGGCCTGATGGGACGAGACCAGAATGGCGGTACCGGTGATGTTTTCTGGGGCTGGATTGACGGCAACGGCCGTTTGCGACTCTCTGCCGGCAATGATGCCGGTGTCGCCACGGCCTCCGCCATCAACGACGGACAATGGCATCATGTCGTCATGACCCGTGATGCCGGTAATGGATCCGTAAAGATTTATGTTGATGGCGAGCTGAGTGGTCATGGATCAGCACGCAGTGGTATTTTCGGTGGCGGCTATAGCTTCGATACCATTGGTCAGATCAGCGGTAACTCAGCGAAACTGGCCGGTAGCCTGGATGACCTCAAGGTGTATAACCGGGTGTTAAGCGCCGAGGAAGTCCGCGCACTGGCTGGGCGCATGGTGGTCAGCCTGGATAAATCCATCGCCAGCGATGCTGTTGAAACTGGTGACGCCACCGTTATTACGGCCACAGGTCGCGGTAGCAATCTACAATATCGTTGGGATCTGGGTGACGGAACCATTGTCGATTCCGGTGACAACGCCTCCGTTTCTCATACCTGGACGACGCCAGGCCATTATCAGGTCATCCTGACCGTGACAGATGGCAACAGCAGTTATTCTACGTCCTTCGTTAAGACTGTGACCCGTCCGCTGACGCCGGTCCAGTCAGTCAATAGTGGTCCCATAACGCGGGATGGAAACAAGGTCTATAACATCAACCCCGACAATGGCACCGTCACCGCCATTGATGCCTTTTCCCATGGCAAGGCTTGGGAAGTCCGGGTGGGTAAGCATCCGAGAAGTATTGCCGCTCTACCTGATGGACGACTTTGGGTCACTGTTGAAGGTGAAGACCGACTGGTTGCACTGGACAGCAGCGGTCGCCTTGTAGAAAACATCTACCTTCCCTATGGCAGCAGGCCTTATGCCATTGTCGGTAGCCCGGACGGCAGCAGTCTCTATGCCACTCTACAGGGAACTAATGAGCTGGTGCGGTTTGATACCGCCAGCGGTATCATCACAGGTCGTGTTGCCGTCAACCAGGATCCACGGGCGATTGCCATTGCCGGCAATGGGGAGCAGATCTATGTCACCCGTTTCCGTTCAGCCATGACCAACGGTGAAGTCACAGAAGTTTCCACTGCATCAATGAGCATCACCCGACGCATTCCTCTGGCGGTGGATACCACAACGGTCGATGCTGAGGACCGTAGCCGGGGCATTCCCAATTACCTCCACAGTGTCGTCATATCACCGGATGGTTACCGCCTCTGGGTACCGTCCAAGAAAGACAACATTGTTCGTGGCGCCTACCGGGATGGTCAGGCACTAACCCAGGACAGTAGTGTTCGTACGATTGTGACACGCATTGATCCAGTAACGGGTAAAGAGCTGTTTGAAGAGCAGATTGATTTCAACGATCGTGACTCGGCACGTGCCGTGGCCTTTACGGCAATGGGTGACTATGCCTTTATCGCCCTGCAGGGTTCCAATAGTGTTGAAATCATTGATGCATACAACAGCGCCAGCCGGGGAGCTATCGACAACAGTGGACTGGCACCTCAGGGTGTCGTTGTAGGTCCGGATAACAAAACGTTGTTCGTCTATAACTTCACCTCCAGAACCGTATCCGTATACGACATTACCGACGTGATTGAATCCACAGGCTTCGCTCCCGTGAAACTGGCGGAAATCAAAACAGTTGGCAGTGAAAAGCTAACGGCGCAGGTGCTTCAGGGCAAACAGATTTTCTATAACGCCCGGGATCAGCGCATGAGCCGCGATGGTTATATCAGCTGTGCCAGCTGTCACGATGACGGCGGCGAGGATGGTATTGTCTGGGACTTCACGGATCGCGGTGAAGGCCTGAGAAACACCATTTCCCTGCGGGGTCGCATGGGTGATGCCCATGGCAATGTCCATTGGACCGCGAACTTTGATGAAATCCAGGATTTCGAAAACGATATACGCAATGCCTTTGGCGGCAGTGGCTTCCTGAGTGATGCGGAATTCGCCGCAACGGCCAACCCACTGGGCGCACCTAAGGCAGGTCGTAATGCCGAACTGGATGCCCTGGCAGCTTATGTTGCCTCTTTGGAAGAGTACCCCCGTAGTGGCCAGCGCAAAGCCAGTGGCGGCCTGACTGACGATGCACTGCTTGGCAAACTGGTATTTGACACGCTGAACTGTGCATCCTGCCACAGTGGTCCAATCTTCACCGATGGCCAGCGACACGATGTGGGCACCATTCAACCCTCTTCCGGACAGGGCATCGGTCAGCCACTGGTGGGCGTTGGGTTTGAAACCCCAACCTTGCTGGGCGTCCACAACACTGCGCCATACTTCCATAATGGCCAGGCTGAAACACTGCTTGACGTTTTCCGCAGTGGTCACGGTAATACTGCAGGCCTGACGGATCCGGACCTGCAGTTACTCGTTAGCTACGTTGGTTCGCTGGATGGTAGTGATAAACAGTACATGCGCATTCATAACGGCGATGGCCACTGTCTGGTTGCCCGGGGCGCCAATGAAGGAGCCAACATCGAGCACTGGTACTGTGGCAGTTATGACGATCAGTTCTGGTATCAGGATGCCCAGGGGCGACTGCACACCAAACTGAACGAAGGCTACTGTGCAACCGGCCAGCCCTGGAATAATGGTTGGTTCTACCTGACCCGCTGCAGCGACAGCAGCTACCAGAAGTGGGAGTTCAATGGCAGCCAGCTGCGGTTAAAAGAACATCCCCAGTATGTAGCGGATGATTACAAAGGTGGTGTCTGGCAAGTCGGCATGTGGCAAGCCAGCGGCAGCGCCAACCAGCGCTGGTATGTCAATAACACGGACTTTGTCCAACTGCGTAATGGGGCTTACGGCTGCCTAACAGCGACCGGCACCGCATCCAACAGTAATGTGGTTGTCAGTACCTGCCGAAACCTCGCGTCACAAAAGTGGTGGGGTGATGGCAGCGGTCGCTTCCACCTGCAGAGCAACCCCAATGTCTGCCTGGATTATAAGGGTGAAACCTGGAACGGTGGCGGTGTCGTGGTCTGGGAATGTAATGACCATGAAAACCAGCGCTTCAACAAGGTCGACAATACGCTCAGGACCCGCAAGAACACCGGTTATGCCGTCACGGCGTCACAAGCCGCTGATGGGGGTAATGTGGTGGTCTGGAATGCCAATGGCGATGCCAGCCAGGAGTGGACACAGGAATGATCTGACATAAACAAAAAAACGGCAGCTCCTCAAGGCGTTGCCGTTTTTTTATGCGCTATTAAATCGTCAGATACCGGGTTTCCAGCCTGATGTGATGGGGTAACGACGGTCACGTCCAAAGCCGCGCGGTGTAATGCGCACCCCTACAGGCGCCTGGCGTCGCTTGTATTCATTAATATCCACTAACCGTAGCACCCGATACACCGTGTCACGGTCAAAGCCCTGCGCCGTGATGTATTCGGCACTGCGATCCTGCTCAATGTACAGTTCCAGAATTCTATCCAGATCATCGTAAGGCGGCAGGCTGTCTTCATCGACCTGATCCGGCGCCAGTTCGGCTGAGGGAGGACGATCAATGACTCGTTGAGGAATAGCCGGTGAAAGGCTGTTACGGTATCGGGACAGACGATACACCAGCGTTTTAGGCACATCCTTCAGGACATCAAAACCACCTGCCATATCGCCATACAACGTCGCATAACCCACCGCCATTTCACTCTTGTTGCCCGTGGTCAGGACGAGGTAACCCTTCTTGTTGGAAATCGCCATGAGCAACACACCGCGACAGCGGGATTGAAGGTTTTCTTCGGTGGTATCGCGGGCCGTGCCTTCGAACTCCTCTTTCAGCGTTTCCATGAAACCATTGAACATGGGCTCAATAGGCAAGACCTTGTAATTAACACCCAACGTCCTGGCCTCAGCCTCTGCATCTTCCAGGCTCATCTGGGAGGTATAACGAAACGGCATCATAACCGCCTCAACACGATCACTGCCCAAGGCATCAACCGCAACCGCCAGCACCAGGGCAGAGTCAATCCCGCCTGACAGCCCCAATACAACACCCTTGAAGCCATTCTTGTTCACATAGTCCCTGACACCGAGAACGAGGCTGTCGTACACTCTGGCTTCCAGAATTTTACTGTCGTGGGATTCACCCGAAAGAAACTGACCACTGGCACTATCAAACTCTGCCAGGGACAGAGACTCTTCATGACTGATTGCCGTCATGGCCAGGGAGGCATCTGGATTCATAACAAAGGAACCACCGTCAAAGACCAGCTCATCCTGACCGCCCACCTGGTTCACATAAACAATCGGCAACCCTGTTTCACGTGCACGCTGGCCAACAACATCCAGGCGATAGTCATGCTTATTAAGGTGAAACGGTGAAGCATTCAGATTCAGGATAAACTGGGCGCCGGCAGCCGCCACATCAGCTGCCGGATCCGGGAACCAGATATCTTCACACACCGTCAGGCCGATCTTGACGCCCTGACATTCAAATACACCATAACCGGTGCCCGGGACAAAATAGCGTTTTTCATCAAAGACCTGATAATTCGGCAAATGGCGCTTGGCATGATGGCAGATAATGTTTCCATCACGCATCACGACAGCCTGATTCTCCAGACCGTTGTCGCCCATTGCCGGAAGCCCCAGAGCCATATCGATGCCACTGACCGCCGCCAGCTGCTCCAGCGCCTTTTCAATCCGCAGTGCCAGGCTTTCACGTAACAACAGGTCTTCCGGGGGATAACCACACAATGTCAGCTCCGGGAAAACGATAATATCCGCCTGATGTTCACTGCGGGCCTTTTGCGCGCATTCGATAACCTTGCGGGTGTTGCCTTCAATATCACCCACCAGCAAATTAAGTTGTGCTAATACGACACGCAGCGTCGGTGCCATGTAAACCTCTGACTAACGGACTAGAAAGGCAGGGTATTTTCCGTGAAACTTCCCTGCATCACAACGACATGTGTACAATCGACCCTAATAACAGAATAGAAGTTTTCGGGGGCGTCGTTGCAACATAGCGAGCCAGCCGGCCAGATACTGCGGGACAAAGTAGACTGGTCGACGCTATTTCATCAGTCAGAAACACCACTCTTCGACTGGGGAAGCCGGTACCGGCTACTCAGGCTCTACAATCTTTACCGCTGCCTGCTGGGCATCAGTCTTTTGGGACTGTCACTCACGCCAGTGTCTGAATGGTTATTCAGTTATGCCCCCCAGCGTGAAGTGGGCTGGTACCTTAACCTTTACCTGACAGTCAATTTTGTCCTGTGGCTTGTCCTGACCTTCCGTAACCAGCCAGGCACAACCTACACCTTCTTTGTCATCACATTGGACATCATGATGCTTAGCGTCCTGTTGCACATGGTGGGTTTTGAGGACAACGGGCTGGCGAACCTTTACTTTGTCCCAATAGTGATCGGCAACATCCTGCTAAAAGGACGTTTGGGCATATTACTGTCAGCAATAGCCACCCTGTTTCTGCTAAGTATTGATATCCATCACGCATTATTGGGACGAGTCTCTCAACATGTGGATGCCGGTCTCAGCGGGTTGCTGTTTTTTGCCACCGCCTTGTTTGTCCAAAGCGTCCGTACCCGTTTGCAATCCTCAGCCCTGGCGGAACGCCTGAGCAGAACCCGAGCCTTTAACCTAGAACGGCTGAGCACCAGCATCATCCAACATATGCGCACTGGTATTCTCGTGCTGCAGGAACCTGACACCATTGTCATGATGAATGAGTCTGCCCGGCACCTGCTGGTAACAGAGGATACCAAGGGGCAGCTGGATGCCCTTTCGCCAGCGCTCATGGCCAGCTATCAGCAATGGCTGGCTAACCCCAACCTGCGCCCCAACAGTTTCAGTTCCTCGCCCGGCTCTCCGGAAATACTGCCGAACTTTAGCCGCCAATCATTCGAGCAGACCGACTACGTTCTGATATTTCTGGATGATAAGGCCGCGCTGTCACAAGAGGCTCAGCGGCTGAAGCTGGCCTCACTGGGCCAACTTACCGCCAGTATTGCCCACGAGATCCGCAATCCGCTGGGCGCTATCAGCCACTCAGCCCAACTACTGGCTGAATCCGAGACAATGAGTGACATGGATCAGCGCCTGCTGACCATCATTCACAAACATTGCAAGCGCGTTAACGGGATCATCAACAATATCCTGCAACTCTCGCGGAAGCAGGGAATACACCCTGAATCTATATTCTTAAATGCATGGCTAAGGGAGTTTATTGATTCTGAACATTTCCAGGATTTTGAAAGTCCCGATATTCGACTGGAGCTCCCGCAATCACCGGTTACCGTCAATATCGATCTTTCCCAGTTACAACAAGTGCTCCATAACCTCTGCCAGAATGGCTTACGGTACAGCCTGCATCACACAGGCAAGCCCTGCCTGATTCTTCGGGCGGGCGTCAGCGCATCCGAGCACCCCTGGCTGGAAGTTGAAGATTTTGGACCGGGCATTCCGGATGAACTCTCAGAATCCGTTTTTGAGCCCTTTTACACCACTGATAAAAAAGGGACGGGGTTAGGCCTCTATATCTGCAGGGAACTCTGCGAGATCAACCAGGCCAGCCTGGGACTGTTGCCATACCAAAAAGAGCGGGGCAGTGTCTTTCATATCTCGTTCGCTCACCCGAAAAAACTAATAAGCTGACGATGATGACCCATACCAATGTATTGATCGTTGATGATGAGCCTGATATCAGGGAATTACTCGAAATCACCCTGGGACGCATGAAGCTAACGACCAACGCCGTAGCGACAATCAACGAAGCGTATGAACGCCTTAACCAGTGTCATTATGACCTGTGTCTTACTGACATGAATCTGCCGGATGGCAACGGAATTGACCTGGTTGCCCATATCCAGCGTACAACGCCACAAACACCTGTTGCCGTGATCACAGCTTATGGTTCCATGGACACCGCTATACAGGCCCTGAAAGCCGGTGCTTTTGACTTTGTTTCAAAACCGGTAGACCTCTCAAGACTGAGAGAACTGATACAGAACGCGATGAGAGTGAACACCTCCGCAGAGGTCAGTACCAGTGACAAGATGCAGCTTCTGGGTGAATCCGGTGTCATGCAGCAGCTCAAGAAGACGATTCGCAAACTGGCAAGAAGCCAGGCACCTGTTTACATTAGTGGCGAGTCTGGCACCGGTAAAGAAGTCGTTGCCCGCATGATCCATGAGCAGGGGCCACGCAGTAACCACGATTTTGTACCCGTCAACTGCGGTGCGATACCGGCAGAACTGATGGAAAGTGAATTTTTTGGCCATAAGAAAGGTAGCTTCACGGGTGCCGTCAACGATAAGCCCGGTCTGTTTCAGGCCGCCGATGGTGGCACACTGTTTCTGGATGAAGTCGCCGATCTGCCCCTCCATATGCAAGTCAAGCTACTCAGGGCAATCCAGGAAAAAAGTATTCGACCGGTTGGCAGTCAACAGGAAATTCCTGTTGATGTAAGAATCCTGAGTGCCACCCACAAAGACCTCGGACTGGAAGTGCAAGAAGGGCGTTTCAGGCAAGACCTGTTCTACCGTATCAATGTCATTGAACTACTGGTGCCACCACTGAGAGAACGAGGTGAGGATGTTCACCTGCTGGCCCAGTATTTTCTCCACAAACTGAGCCTGGACTGCGATTTACCAGACGTCACATTGTCAGACGACGCACAACGTCATCTTGCCAGGTATCAGTTTCCAGGTAATGTACGTGAGCTTGAGAATATTCTTGAACGTGCTTTTACGTTGTGCGAAAACGACAAAATCACGTTAGAGGACTTACAGATCCAGTCATCACACTCCCCCACTGGCACACAAGCCGCTATCAATGATGCAAGGGAAATCGACAACCTGGAAAGTTACCTGGAAGACCTTGAGAAACAAGTCATCATACAAACACTGGAAAGCACCCGCTGGAACAGAACCGCAGCAGCAAAAAAACTGGGAATCACGTTCCGTGCGCTACGTTATCGTCTCAAGAAACTGGATCTGGATGGTCCAGAAAGTAATGTGGCAGATTAAACGATACGGTTTTCTGAAGCAGCTCATTCGTCCATGGAGAAATCATAATCCATGTCCGGCTTGGGCTGCTGTACAAAAAAGCCCTGAACATAATCAACCTGTGTACGCCAGAAAGCACTCAATGCATTAGGGTTTTCCACTGGCACAGCAATGGTCCTTCTGTTCAGTTTGGCAAGAGCTTTTATCATCTCAGTGACACTTTCTTCCTGCACTTTGTCATCTTCCAAATTATTCGTTAATGAAGCATCCAGACGGACATAGTCGGTGGATAGTTCCTCTGCCGTCTTCATGGGTTTCAGGCTCAGCCCAAAGTCACACAATGATGTCCTGAAACCCACTTTCTTCGAACCCTGCAGTAAACGCTGAATATCCTCCCGATATCGCATGGCGTTTTTTTCTGAAAATTGAAAGACCAGAGAATCAGCACCAACAGGAATTTTCTGTAAAACACCCAAGACCCAAGGCAGCAATGTTTTATCCTGCAATGAGGCAGAACTTAGATGGATAAACAAATGTGCTTTTTTACGCACCTTCTTTCTGTGGATGACCAGCTGCTTGATACTCTGCAAGATAACCCAACGATCCATCTTGGCACCTAGCACAATCTTGTCTACTTCAGCTGCAAATTGCCCGGCAACCACCTCTTTACCACTGGGATCAACAATTCGCAGTAGCACGGCATAATGCTCTTCCTTGTCACCCGTCAAACTGATAACCGGCTGATAGAGTAGTTTGAATCGCCCATTTTCCAAGGCATAACGAACCAAAGCTGATGCATCACCCTGACAGGCCAATTCGGCCAATTCTTCCTTACTGTCAAAAAGGTGCCAGTGATTCAACCCTTTCCCAGCGGCCCTTGCCAGGGTTTTCTCTATCCTGACATGCAGCAATTCAGCATGACTCAGCTTATCGACGGGTAGAATGCTGATGGCGGTTGCCACCTGAACCACCTGCTCTGAAACTTCAATGACCAGCTCGTCCATGGCATGCGACAAATTATCAGCCACCTGCTTCAACTTTGCCTGATTCTGGGTGCCGACCAAAATATGAAAGAGGGAAGGCTGTGAGTTTTCAAGCAATACTTCTTTACCAAGCACACTTTTTAATTTATCAGTGATGTCATTGGCAATTTGGTGGATGTTCTTTTCTCCCAGCGCCTGCTCAAGCTGTTCGTAGTTTTCGAGTCGGATACTCAGGAGTGTGACCAGCTTACCTTTGGCAGCATTAGCCAGAGCCTTTCTGATTATGACAGGAATGCTTGGACTGTTTGTTTTTACTTGCTGCTGCTCTTGTTTTGTTTCTATTTCAGGTTCAACTGAAGCCGAGTCAGGCTTCATTTCTTGCACAGATTCGCCTTCTTCATTGGATTCTAACGCCGTCTTCGCTAATTTTTCGACGATAATCCGAAGCAACCCCTGTTTTTGATGCAGTAACGGCATGACGGCAAGCTGTACAGGCAGTTGATTACCATCAGCATTAACCACCATGCAACTCTTTTGTTGACCGATTGCATTTTTAGCCAGAGCATCATCCAGAACCGCTTTAATGTTCACGTTTTCACACACCAAACGGCCATCAATGACTTGCCCATCAAGCACCGCGTCTTTATCGCCGGAAAACAGCACCCGTGCTGCAGGATTGGCATAGGTAATACAGCCTTCCTGCACCTGTAGGATAGCGAGTGAAGATGAATCCAGAATCATTCGTTCATAAAATTCAATGTCTGATGGCACTTCATGCATACGGCTCACACCTCATGAACCGACCCCCTGGCAAACCTGTTTCGTGCTGTACTCTAATAAAGTCTAGTGCAGCTTTGCATCGGGAGAGCGCTACCAGCAGTCTGCAGGGTCAGTTCTTGATCCTGTGGAGCCCCGGAAGCCGACATTTGTCATGAAAATACAGGTACAGTCAGAATCTGCCTTCTGAGAAGTCGATAATGGTGTTGCAATGATGGTATATTGCCGCCGGTTGGGTGACGTTGGCGTCGCCGCTGCTGCGCAATCTGCACCATTCGCCAATTGACTATGCACAACCTTAAGTGTGTAGTGACCTTCCGCCGAACTTGTGACACCAGAACCTAAAAGATCAGACACATTGTCGGTATAGCGATTGAATTGTGCCATCCACCGCTCTTGAAGTACCGCTACATTCTGTATGGCAATATGGGCATCAGACCGGTTGGCAGTGCGCACATAGCTGTTATAGGCTGGAAATGCTATCGCCGTCAAAATTCCGATGATCATCATGACGACAAGCAGCTCTATGAGTGTGTAGCCTCTATTCATTCCCACGGGATTCTCCATTCCCATATGCCAATACAAAATCCACTACTTCAGTCCGATGATTCAATCATTCAATGATTCATTATCTGTCGTTTAAGCTGAGGGCTGCCCAAAATCTCAACACGTCCAACATTACCCGATTTATTAGTATAAAACTTCACCATAAATCCTTCCTTGAGAAACTGAAGCTGAATTTCATGTCCGTCAATCTCTGCCTTGAAAGAATAAGGATCCATTGCATATTTTTTGTTATTGATCGTAATTGTCGCCCTTTGGAAGTCCAGATGATCAATGCGCCCGGAACCTTTATAACTCAGCGTTGCTGCCCACGTAACAACTGGGAACATAGTTAAAATCAGTGCCATTATGAATGGTCTCATGGTCACTCCTCCAATAAAATCTGACGCCAGGATTGTCGGCCTGTTGTTTGTTGCCCATCGTTTTCATGAATAGTGTTGATACTGCCGCCCGCACCAGTCATTAACTTACATTCCGAACTCTGGCAGGGAATGATGGTCGGCTGCTGGACAATACCCTCGTTCTTGATTCCTGTAGCGACGATATTATCCGTGGGGTAATTAGGGTCTGATGGGTTCAGTGTCATGCCTAAACTACTGTACGAACTGTCTTTTTCATCAAATTCACCATCATCATTAATATCAAAAATATTTTCCTCCAGACGGGCGCCGGAATAAGCATTAACTTCCATAATCCAACTGTCTCCGCCAGATTCACACAAGCCCCCTGTTGGCATCTGCGTCAAGAAAATAACATTGCCATTCCGAAGGGCGGCCTGTACTACAACACGCTCGCCATTATTAAAATTGGTGACACCGGACTGCTGTAATATTAAGTCCATTTTCCAGCCTTTATGGGTATCCCAATCAATAGCATTCGCCGTTGTCTGACGTAAAGCGACATCCTTGGACTTAACTTCAACTTCAAATTCCGTCGTAATTTTCTGTTCAAGCAGATCACTATCACTAACGCTTGAGGTCACGCTACTGCTATCATCCTTATCCCAGATTGCATACACACTCTGTGTGTCCTGTCCTTTTCTGGCATTATCCCCTTCGGCGAAATAACGTCCGGTTCCAAAATAAACCAAATACCCCTTAACAGGATGTCTGCCAATGGTCGGTGTGCCTGTTATCGGTCTTTTTAAATCCGGGCTGGATAAACGCGCGCTAAATAATGGCCTAGGTTTCCCGCTATTACCAAAAGCGACTTTCCAGTCGCTTACATTCCTGCTTTTAAAATCAAACTTCCAAAGGTCACCATTCAGATCACCGGCATAAACAAGATCAGTCACAAAATCACCATCGGTATCAACCGCGGCAATTGATGAAAGTCCATTCGGTTTGGTTGTATCACCTGACTTGGTGCTGATTTTTTTAATTAATTTGCCATTTCTTATATCGACGACATAAAGCACCGCCTCTCCGCTGGCAGAAGCATTACCTTCCGTACTGTTATAGCCATTGCCAAAAATAGCCACCCAGTCACCACTCGCGAGCTTGGTCACCATCGGTTTACCAAAGGTATAACCCAAGTCATCATCATTGCCAGGAGTAAACTCCCACAAAGCAATGTTCTTTGCATTCGCTTCAGAAAACTGAGATGGATCCGTCACATCAAGGGCATAAATGGCTTTACCACCGGCACCTAACCCGCCAATCAAAACCGTTTTCCAGACCCCATCGGTTCTGCCAATGTTGGTATAAAAAAAGGCATCTACCGCATTGGGGTTAGCATCCACATAAAAGCGATGGGGATAGTGTGGAAGCACTAATTCGTGCAAATTTGGAAACAATACCGGTGAAACATAGCCCAGTTTTTCATCCCCTGTCGATGCATCAAAGCCATGCAACATGCCATCATTTGCACCGACATACACCATAGGGCTTCTACCCTTATGGGTTTTCTTGAAGTCAGAATACAGGCTACCGGCGGCAATAGAATCCGGGTATTGGAAATTAGGGTACCCAACATAGACCGGGGATGAATTAACAACATCCCCCATCCGACTGGATCTTTGCCGGAAACCATTCTCTCCCTCAAAGGTCTGATTACCCCGGATGTAGTCCAATACCTCATGACGATAGGCATCAGAAGACGCCGTGCTGGTACTAAGGTCGACCGGAACCCGACGACCACTGCTTACATTCAAGGCATCATAGAGCTCTGTATTTCCAGCAGCATTGGTAAATGGACTACCTTCGGTTGTACCACCAGCCGTTCGCTTTCTGGTAATAATCACGCGCCGCGTATGCCCAGTGCTTCCTAACGCCGCCAGACGACTTCTAGCTGACCAGTCGTTTCTCATGCTTCCATCGGGGTTATTCACTACTTTGCCATTACCATCAATATGAATGGCAACCAGGTCACCCGCCCAATCCTGGGAGTCAAAACGCGCCTGGAAAATACGCCGATCGGTCTGCCGCGAGGTTGAGCCTATGGCCAACTGTGCGACAGAGCTCGTCACGTTAATAATATTTTGGAAAACGTCGTTAAGCTGGGTTAGCAGAGAGAAATAATTTCTGGCGGAAAAATAAGCGCCCCCGGAATTAAAACTGGCATGCCAGAGATCATCGAATTTGTTACTGCCCCAATCATCTGTCTTTTTTAATGGGGGATCAGGCCAACCATCATCATCCGTATCGACCAGGCTACCAATCTGACCAAAAGCAATACCTATCACGCTCATATGCTGTTTTTTATTTGTATTGTTATCACCCAGCGGCACTTCATCCTTAAGGTCTATACGAAGGTCATTCTCATAATGGTGCAGAGCCACATCGGACAACCATCCAGACCGCGTATCAGCATCAAGATCACTGATAGCAGATTCTGCCCCAGACCAGTCCCCATCGGTCAAAAGCATCGTATAGTTGAGCTGGCATTCACTGATGATCGGCGCACCAGTACCGGTTCGTCGATAAGATTGACCGGCTCGATGTAATGCCGCCGGTAACGGCGTCCCTCCACTCCCCCGGCTTCTCTTAATCAACTCATCAATAATCTTTTCATTATGTGTCGCATTCCCAAACTGGGTCTCTGGAAAATCCACAATAAGGTTACTCTTGTTGATATAACCCAGGGCATAACGAACACTGGGAAATGAATCCACGATCTTGGTTGCAGAAGCAACAACACTGAACATGCGATTTCGGTAATACTGATACCAGTTTGCGTAGTTTTGTTGACGTTTTGCGACTTCAGCCGGGTCGGTGATATCAACGTTTTGCTCAATACGCTGTATCACTTCCGGCCCTAAGGGGCCATCACGATATTCAAACGTGACCGTCCATGAACGTACCCTGTCTGCGCGTAATTGGAAGATTGTGTGATCATCCCACCAGTCAATATGTCGATTCGGGACTCTTTCATAGTTAATCTGACCGTAACGACGCGGCCTGTCCCCGGTAAAACCTGCCGTATCCTCAGCAACGACATAAAATCTATCAACCAAATCGGTAAGAACGGTATAATCGGCTTCCCCGCTAACTGGGTGATTACGTGCTTGTCTGAAATTGGCATCCGACATATCAGCCCACGGGGTATAGGTTACCGTTGCGTCATAAAAGCTGGCTTCCATATCAGGTGTATAACCCCGCCAGTCACCAATATTACCGCTACCATCGCCCGCGAAATGAGCAAAATCTTGATCTTGATTCTCTGAGGCTCTACTACTAATTGTTGTATTATTAAAAGCGCCACACTCTGCGTCAGCTACATTTTCAGTCGTTGTATATAATTCAAATGAGCGAATAAATTCACTAGTTCCAGGGGTATTCCGACCAGAATCCCAGTCATCCCCCGTATGATTTGTTCCACTATAGGCACGTATTCCAAAACCGGGTCTCAACCGAAATGACCGGGTCTCGACATTAGGTAAAACTGTTTCATCATTGGCATAACATCTTTCTGTGCCCCGATAATTAGGATCTTCATAAAAACACACATTATCTTGTGTTTGAAATGGCGCCTTAGTTGACGAAACAGAATTACTTCCTTCATTGCGGTAAGCACACAGATTCCAGGCAGGTTGCCATAATTTGCGCCAGTTCATCGAACCAGAATCATCCAGCATCATAATGACATTAGAGGCCGATGCCTCCACCAGAAATAATGGTTTCTGTGCAATCATCAAATCTGTGGCAGATACATACCCGGAGAAAAGAACTCCCCCCACAGAGAGGTATAAATACCGCCTGGCACCTTGAATTGCAGCTAGCATCATATCCCGAATCCTTTCTGCCTTACCCAGTTCGAATCCCGCAGTGTTCCCGCAGAATACGACGATTCCTTTAACTACCGTATATTCAACAAATATAGAGTGGCTTTTCCAACAAGCGCCACATTTTTCACCAGTCGCTTACTCTGACCTATCCGATGACCTTCTCCACACATCGATCATTGAACATCAGGGATTCAACCTAACCGCCAGGATACTTTGCACCATTGTCAATGTTCTGGGACGGTCACCGGCATTGGCATTGGCAACGGTATAGGTAGTATCAGTACCCAGTGAAGTCACCCTGAAATAATAAATTTTTGAGCTGGAAGAGCTTCCAACCCCCAGCGAATCGTTGACTTCCTTGATATATTCGATGATGACCATGGTAATACCCAGGCCCGCCTGATCCACGATATTTGCATCACTGCCTGTGAGCACCTGTCCATTGGAGTAAACCGGCACACTGGCCCAGAAGCTGGTATTCAGGTAATTAGACGACAGGCTGGAATAATAGACACCCTCGCCTGTTAACTCACTTTCCAGTGTGGCAAATGATGAGTAGTCCAGCAGGCGATTCTCTATGGATCGCAACCCCAGCTCGGCATTCTGGAAGGCCGTTTCATGATCCACATTGCCGCGGGCCATGCGCTGCTCCATGATGGCATTATCCAGGCTGGTCGTACCGAGCAACGTGAGCACCAGCAACGTGATCAATGCCATAATCAACGCACTGCCAGATTCAGGCCTTGCTACATCCATGGCATGGCCCCCAGCGTTCGGTTGCGCAGGTTGATGGTCATTGACATCTCCCGCCGAAATCGCCGATCCGGTGGCGTGTAAGTTTGGCTGATATAGCTATAGTCCTCGCCCGTTTTACTCACAATGAAATCATTGGTTGTTTCAACCAGCAGCCACATTCTGACACTGACAACACGCCTCCAATCCGTCACCTGATCCGCTGTGACATAGCGACTGGCTGCTATCTGGCTGGTTGTACCGGTCGTCTCACCATAAACAATCTGCATATTGGCAATGCCTTCCACCAGCTCCTCTGCATCAGCAAGCGTGCCATCAGCCTTAATGCGTTTACGGTATAAAGAAGGATGGTTATTGGCGTCATCACCTCTTTTGCCAATGTAGTACTGAACACCGCGTATGATCACGGCCTCCATATTGCGCATGGAGGTCAGTTGTGAAGTTCCACCACTATTACCTCCCAAAGTAATAACGCCTGAGGTTCGATTGAAATCGGTTGCCTTGACGATAAGTGTCTTTTCACAATCACTGACGATCAAAATTCTGTCATTCGCATCTGCCGTACCACCCGCCTCAGGAAATCCGATGGTTGATGCACCATCCACGGTTAAACTGGTAGCCGTCGCACTGGTAATATTGAAAACATACGGCTCAATCCCCCAGATTCTGATGATATCCGACCCTCTTGCGGCTGTACTGCTTGTAGCAGGCATATTGTTCGCCTGGGCACCGGTTGTTGTTGTCCAATTCGCTGAGGACTGAGCACTCAAGCTCCCCCAAGCGGCAGGCGTCAAGGTGTCCGAATAAGCGGTTCCACTCGCCTCCCAGCCCTGAATCCCCCGCTCTGGCTGAAAAACCGCCCCACTTGAAGTGATCAAGTTGTCAAACGTAGTATCCCGTTTACTCACGCAGCCTTTGTAACCGGCCACCCTCAAATCTCCACCGATAAGGTCAAAGGTGTAATTCCCGGCCTCTTCCACACTGCTCATGGCATCCCTGATCAGGAAATCCCGTTTGCTGTTAACCAGTATCTGCACAGCGCCAAGCAGCATGATGGCACCGAGCAACAGTGAAACCATGACCTCTACAAGGCTTGAACCTCGCTGTCTGCTCAGTGCCATGGCGCAGTACTCATTGGATGTTTTGAAGGTTTTATCGTCCATTGAATGTCGAAGTCCAATCACATCGAAAGTTTATGGTTCAAACGTCATCATGTAACTTAAATCCCCGTTGATATCGAATTCGAATGGGTTATCGAGCGTCCCGTCGTTATTCGTATCCCAGACAATCCAGATGCTATAAACCGAACCATCATTACTACAGGCCGCTGTGATAGCCGATTGCGCATCCGCTGCACCAGCAACACGGGTCGCGGTATTCGCGCTGCTGATCGCCCGTTGTGCCTGGGCGGCAATCGTTTGAGCTACCGGATCCCCATCTACGCCAGCTGGAAACAATGCCTTCAGAACCTGCTCGGATTGTTCAGCAGACTGTTTCGCAAATTTCGCTGCATCAGTGCTATTGCCTGCCAGTGATGCGGCCTCAGCCTGCTGCGCCAGTGATTCAGCCTGAGCGGCCTGGGCCTGAATGGCAGCCGTCGTACCCGGTTGCGTAGTGGCCAGATTAACGACCTGACTGGCAATAGAGGTCACAGCCGTACTCGCAAAACCTGTACCGCCATCAGCAGGTGAACCATCCCTGCAGACAAGCCCTAAACCACCGGGAAGATTGTTCTCAATTAGCTGGTTCCATTCCCATAGATCATTTCTGGCCATTTCCTGCGCTGTACAACCAGATCCGGTGTAACAACTGGCCACCTGCGTAGAGCCTGTTGTGATCAATGAATAAAAATTACTATTAACACCTTCCGGGTTCGCACGCATCCTGTCGGCAATATTAATGGCCAGGCTAACGGCCTTGTGTTGAGAAAAAGCCTGATGATTGATACGTAAAGATGTCGCCTGCAAACCGGCAAGACCGAGCAATCCTACCGTCAGAATGAACAACGTTACCAGGTTTTCAATGAGGCTGAAGCCAGCCATCGCCGCTGGCGGGCGGTATGCACCGTCTGGCATAGTTCGTCCTTGATGTCACTGACTGCAACAGCCATCCATAACTGTTGCCACAAATTGCCCGAGTCGTTATCTCTCATTAATAATCTAGAACGACAAGAAAGGAATAGAATCAAAACCGACTTATACCAAGATTAACGCTATAAGCGGCCTGATAAGCGGTATGCATTGAAACGGACATATAGAAAGCGACAAAATCCCGTCACACCTGATAGCATTTCGAACGAAAAGAACCGTAGTTGTGGACCAGCGCTATTCTGAGGCATCGCCCGAAAATGACTTCAGGCGACCATGCAGCTTAATCGGGGTCAAGCACTTCCAGGATTTCCACCTGAAACATCAGGTGTTTTCCCGCCAGCGGATGATTGAAATCAATCGTGACCCGCTCATCATCAAAGGCAGTGACAACACCCGGCAGTTCCGAGCCAGATTTATCAGCAAACGAAACCACCAGCCCTTCGGACAGCGCCATCTCTGAATCAAACTGGCTCCGGGGCAGCTCCTGAACATTCCGGGGGTTCGGTTGACCAAATGCCTGTTCCGGCAACACCGTAAAGGTTTCAGCATCACCTTCCTTCATGCCATGAAGCAAGCCTTCAAATGCATCCGGCAGGTTGCCGTCACCTACCACTAACGAAGCCGGTTTACCCGTAAAAGTGCTGTCAACCACTTCACCACTCTCAAGCCGAAGTGCAAAGTGCATGGTCACTTTACTGCCGGCTGCAATTACCGGGTTTGTCATGAGTTCTGCCTGTCCTTATCGGTGTCAGTCGTCTGGGGATGGATAAACATATCCAGAATCAATAAGCCCGCGCCCAGTGTAATGGCAGAATCTGCCAGGTTAAAGGCCGGGAAATAATAGCGATCGTAGTAAAACAGCAGGAAATCAACCACATGACCCAGGGCAATGCGATCCCAGACATTACCAAGCGCGCCCCCTAAAATCAGTGCCAGGGCCACGGCCTGAAGCTTTTCATCTGACTTCAGTCGCCGAATCCAAACAATAAGCACCACACTGACAACCAGTGCTATCGATATAAAGAACCAGCGCTGCCAGCCAGATGCATCGCTCAAAAAACTGAAGGCTGCACCGGTGTTATACGCCAGCGTAAAGCTGAAAAAAGGCGTAACGGGCAACTGCTCATACAGAGAAAAGTGGTTGTTGAAATAAAACTTGGTGCACTGATCCAACACTATCACTATCACAGACAGCCATAACCAATGCAGCATGGAGCGCTGTTGAGCGGGGTTCGTTGAAGATGCCATTGATGAATCAATATCCTGTAGTAGATCCCCTGAATGCAGGGTAACGAACAAGGCCGAGAGGCCAGATGCGATATTGTACCTGACCAGACATGATTTTTTAGATCACATTTCCAGATAACAGCACGTAAACAGAACAGCAGGACTCACGAACGTGGTCTATGGCTATCTCTACAAAACAACAGAAAGAAAAACCCCGCCAGAAAGCGGGATTTACTTTGACAAACGACTAACGAGACGGGCTCAGTAACGATCAGGCAAAGTGCCGAACTTCGCCGTCGCCCTGAACATTCTCGATACAACGGCCACACAGCTCCGGATGTGCTTCACTGGTTCCGACATCTTCGCGACGATGCCAGCAACGGACACACTTCTCAAAGGTTGAGGCCTTGACAGCCACCTTGAGACCTTCAAGTTCCGTTGCATAAGCATCGGTTGCGTCTGCCAGCGGTTTGAGGTCAGCACGGGATATGATCAGCACAAAGCGCAGTTCATCGCCCAGCGCAGCCAAATCCTTCATCAATGCCTCATCAGCAAATAATGTCACTTCGGCTTCAAGGCCGCTGCCAATTACGCCAGCATTACGTGCTTCTTCCAGCGCTTTGTTGACCGCGGTTTTTGCCGTCATAATCCGCTGCCAGAATTCACGATCCATCGTCGGATGCTCCAGCGCGTCCAAACCTTCATACCAGGTTTCAGTATGAATCGACACACTGCGCTCGCCCGGCAGTTGCTGCCAGATTTCATCGGCAGTGAAGCTCAGGATCGGCGCGATCCAGCGTGCCAGCGCTTCAACGATATGATACATCGCGGTCTGGCAGCTGCGACGCGCCAGGCTGTTCGCCTGGGTGGTGTACTGACGATCCTTGATGATGTCCAGATAGAAACTGCCCAGATCCAGCGCACAGAAATTCTGTACCTTCTGGTAAACATTCAGGAAGTTGTACTTCTGGTAGCTGCTTACAATCTCCTGCTGCAACTGCAGGGCGCGATCAACGGCCCAGCTGTCCAGCGGCAACATCTCGGATGCCGGCACGCAATCGGTTGCCGGGTCAAAGCCGTTCAGGTTGGACAGCAGGAAGCGGGCAGTATTACGG
This sequence comes from Kistimonas scapharcae, assembly GCF_039540975.1. Classification (NCBI taxonomy): domain Bacteria; kingdom Pseudomonadati; phylum Pseudomonadota; class Gammaproteobacteria; order Oceanospirillales; family Endozoicomonadaceae; genus Kistimonas; species Kistimonas scapharcae. Next base: position 4,367 of record NZ_BAABFL010000442.1, on the reverse strand, counting down.
ATACGACGATAGGTATCAGAACTCCGCTTGAGAATCTCGTCAGAAACGGTCATCTCGGCGCTGTAGTCGGTCGCGGCAACCCACAGGCGCAAGACATCTGCCCCCAGTGAATTCATGACTGACTGCGGTGCAATGACATTACCAATGGACTTGGACATCTTGCGTCCCTGACCATCCACCGTGAAGCCATGGGTCAGCAGGGTTTTGTATGGCGGTACATTCTTGATGGCGATACCGGTCTTCAGTGAAGACTGGAACCAGCCTCGATGCTGGTCAGAACCTTCCAGGTATAGATCCGCCGGGAACTGCAGGTAATCCCGTGCATCCAGTACTGCCATGTGTGTCACACCGGAATCGAACCAGACATCCAGCGTGTCCGTCACCTTGATGTAGTTTTCAGCATCTTCTGCGGAGAGCAGCTCAGACGGTTCCAGATCAAACCAGGCATCCATCCCCTCTTTCTCAACCCGCAGCGCCACCTGCTCGATCAGCGCCGGTGTATCCGGATGCAGCTCTTCGGTGTCTTTATGGATGAACAGGGCAATCGGCACACCCCACGTCCGCTGACGGGAGATACACCAGTCGGGACTGCCTTCCAGCATAGCTTCCATGCGGTTGCGGCCCCATTCCGGCGTGAAGTTAACATCCTTGATGGCTTCCTTGGCGCGTTCCAGCAAACCATTCTTGGTCATGCTGATGAACCACTGCGGTGTCGCACGGAAGATCAGCGGCGTCTTGGTCCGCCAGCAGTGCGGGTAACTATGCTGGAAGGATTTCTCATGCAGCAGACGGCCTTTTTCCATCAGCACTTCCACCACATGGCGATCCACTTTGTAGACGTGCTCACCGGCAAACAACTCGACATTACTGCGGAAGTTACCGTTGTCATCAACGTAGTTCAGGGTGCCCAGGCCATACTTGCGGCCTACATTAAAGTCGTCAACACCGTGGTCAGGCGCAGTATGAACACAGCCGGTACCAGCATCCAGCGTGACGTGATCGCCCAGCAGGATCGGGAGCTGCTTGTCATAGAAGGGGTGGTTAACCGTCAGGTTTTCCAGTGTCTGGCCGGTCGCGGTTGCCAGTACGGTGTAATCTTCCACGTTATAGCGTTGCATGATGGACTCCAGCAGTCCTTGTGCAACGATCAGACGCTCAACACCCTGACCGGCATCACACTGAACCAGTACATAGTCCAGCTCAGCGCCCAGAGTAACCGCCTGGCTTGAAGGCAACGTCCAGGGGGTGGTGGTCCAGATCACAACAGAGACCGGGCCTTCACCCTTATCACCACCAAATGCAGCCAGGAAATCGGCTTCATTGCTGACAGGATAACGGACATCAATGGCCAGGGAGGTCTTGTCCTGGTATTCCACTTCCGCTTCCGCCAGAGCGGATGCGCCCACGACACTCCAGTAGACCGGCTTGTAACCTTTATGCAGATGGCCATTCTCCGTCACCTTGCCCAAGGCACGGATGATGTCAGCTTCGAACCGGTAGTCCATGGTCAGGTAAGGGTTATCCCACTCACCCAGTACGCCCAGGCGTTTGAAATCTTCACGCTGGCCGTTGACCTGCTTGGCCGCATATTCACGGCACTTCTTGCGGAAGGTCTTCACGTCCACTTTCACGCCCGCCTTGCCGACTTTCTGCTCCACCTTGTGCTCAATCGGCAGACCATGACAGTCCCAGCCCGGCACATAAGGGGCGTCGTAACCGCTCATGGTGCGGGACTTGACGATGATGTCCTTGAGAATCTTGTTAACCGCGTGACCAATGTGAATGTCGCCGTTCGCATACGGAGGGCCGTCATGCAAAATAAACTTGTCCCGGCCGGCAGATGCCTTGCGGATCTCACCGTACAGATCCATGTCGTACCAGCGCTTGAGCATCTGCGGCTCGCGCTGCGGCAGGTTGGCTTTCATGGGAAAGCCGGTTTGGGGCAGGTTTAACGTCTGTTTATAGTCACTCATCTGTTATCTACCAGCATTGACATCATCACATCGGTCACAGGCAGTCCGGTACAGGACTCCGGCACGCTCTGACTGCAACAGAGTCCGTGTTCACATTAAGCGGAATGCAGCCGTTCAAAAACAGCAATGGGGATTGCACCATAAAAAGCACAATCCCCGTCATAGTGGAACCTCACATTCAGGCAAGGTTCCCGAGAATTTGTTACATGAGGCGATCAGCTATTAGCCGTTAAAAGCGCCCGAGCCCGAACTATATCATTTGCAATCGCCGCTTTCAGGTCGGCGATGGACGGAAAGGACTGCTCATCACGGATTTTATGGAGAAATTCCACCTGAATCCGCCGGCCATAGAGATCACCCTGATAATCGAGCAAGTGTACCTCCAGTCGCGCGCCCTGTCCCGCAACGGTTGGCCGGGTGCCGACATTGGCCACACCGTTGTACACCTGATCCAGGCCGTGCACCCTGACGGCAAAAACCCCTCTTACCGGCAGAGACTTGCGCTTGAGCACAATATTGGCAGTCGGCACGCCCATGGAACGCCCCAGGCGCTGGCCATGGCAGACTTTACCGGAAATCAGCCAGGTACGCCCCAGCAGCGTGTTAACGCCGGCAAAGTCACCGGTCCCCAAGGCCTGACGGATACGCGTACTGCTGACACGTTCGTTTTCCTGCATGACTGTCCGGGTGTGATCCACCGTGAAGCCACAGGTCTGACCCGCCGTTTCCAGCCGGGCAAAGTTACCGGCACGGTCACAACCAAAACGAAAATCATCACCCACCACCAGGTGGCGGACTGCCAGGATATCGACCAGTACTTTCTGGATAAATTCATCTGCCGTCAGGGATCGAAAAGCTTCATTAAAAGGCAGACACAAAACGGTATCGACCCCTTCTGCGGCCAGCACTTCGAGCTTGTCGCGCAAGGTATAAACCCGGGCAGGTGCTTTATCCCCGGTAAAAAACTCCCGGGGTTGTGGCTCAAAGAGCACCACACAGGCAGGTAAGTTCAGCGCAGACGCCTTCTCCCTGACCTGGGTCAGGATATCCTGATGCCCCAGGTGGATCCCGTCAAAATTGCCGATGGTCGCGACACAGCCCTGCGGCAGTGGCTGAATGTTCTGAAAGCCCCGTATTAACTGCATTGAAAAGTAGTCCGACCCTGTTCCATGATGCGTTATAAAGCGGGCTTATGATAAAGGTCAGTGGCGCTGACAGCAAAGCGAAATCACATCTCCACAGAATTATGGATATTGCATTTCCCCCCTGCCACATTGAATTGCCACCAGCCATCAACAGTGCATAAGATCATTGTGCGCTTATCGGAACACCTAAACAATTTCCATTAAGAACTATCAAAGTATGTGAAAATCACTAACAAACCAAAAAAACCAAACCATTTGAAGAAACAATTTCCAAAAAAAACAATCGAAACCAAAGCACCAATCATTTTATTGCGCAAGGATGAAAACAATAGCAACATGGAAAGAAGTACAACACAAACCAACCTGCAACAGCTTTGTGGAGTTTCAAGCGTTGATCATGCACTTAGTGATGACGACCTTGTTTTTATAGATCACCACTCCCTGAAGCGGATTTCTCTCGATGAAACAGAACCACATATAATCCAGACATCACTTAGAGTAAATCTCAATAGGAGAATGAAAGAATATGGTAGACCAACCCTTGCAGAAAGAATATTAAGACAAGAGGAACCCATAAAATATAAAGACCTAACAGCATTAAACCTTTTAACAAGCAAACCAAGAACAAAGCAAACACTACTGCATAATATAACTCAAAGCTTCGTCCCCCACCCAGAAAAGCTCCCCAATTTAGTTAGCGAGGCCATGTTACAAAAAGACATTCGAAGCATTCCGAATATTTTTGTCCTGCACCGGTTTATGACCTGTCAAAAGCATGATAAACACTCAATAGCACTTATCAAATACCTTGCCTCTCAATGCATGCAAATTGACTTTAACAGCCCTTTTGAAACGCTAGAAGGCGAATACGAAGATTGTGCACGACTACTTTTAACACCAGGCTCAAACGTAGAAGAAGATAAGCAGCAAATGTGCTGTATAAAAAACCTGGAAGGATTACATGATATATGGAAGCAACAAAACCCAGCAGACTGGAACCAAGTCCTCCTCCAGCAAACGCTTCCGACATCACCTGGTTTGACAGAAGCTCAAGAAGTTCTTAAGGATGATGCTGAATCGTTAACTAAAGACAGCGTGTCATTAGCTGTTGCTTTGGCGCCAGAGCAAACTGACACATTGCCAGACAGGTCGGCAACCGACCAGACCGTTGAGTCTGTAGAAAAACGTCTGGAAGCACTGGCAGTCCCCGGCATAGCAGATATCCTTTAGAAATCTGCCCCAGAGTTCT
>NZ_BAABFL010000441.1:0-25490 GCF_039540975.1 Kistimonas scapharcae | reverse complement strand
TATTTTGCCTGAAGAGCACAGGGGACGCTCTCTTCATTCAATTTAGCCTTACTTCTTCAGATCGTTAAGCGGGAGTTAAGGCTGAATACGGCGCTGTTTACGGATTACGCCAGCAAACTGAGAACCGTCTGGCTGCCGGAAGGACAGGCCGCTGTTCCCGGTGACAACGATGAACTGGTTTATCCCGACGGCACCATTATCAGCAAAACCTTTTACTACCCGATTACGGATAAAAATAACCGTAGTCGTGTAAAAGCCTCTGATGGTTCGGCCGTGCTGTATGACAACAACGACGGACTGCCAATGGATCAGGTTCGACTGATGGAAACCCGGGTACTGGTCAAACTGAAAGAAAGCTGGGTTGCGCTGCCCTATATCTGGAACGAAGCGCAGACAGAAGCTTTCCTCGATGTCGCAGGTGACAGCACAAACCTGACACTGGTGAAAAACGACAGTGAAGAACAGTTCACTTACATCGTACCGGATGCCAACGAGTGTGCCGGCTGCCATGCGGATGGCAAAAGCCGCAAGCTAGTCAAGCCCATTGGTCCTCGTATCCGTCATCTGAACCGTGACCTGGTCTATGCCGATGGCAAGCAGAATCAGCTAGATTACTGGACAGCACACGGCCTGCTCACCGGTGTCGATAGCACAACCGCTACCCAGAATGCCCTTTGGCCTAATGGCCGGGCCGGTGAAACGCTGGAACATCGCGCCCGAAGCTATCTGGATATCAACTGCGCCCATTGCCACAACCCGAAAGGTGCCGCCAAGAACAGTGGCCTGTGGCTGACATGGGACACCACGACACCGGTCCGCCTGGGCTTCTGCAAGCCTCCGGTTGCCGCCGGCAAAGGCACGGGTGACCGCAAAGTCGCCATTCAGCCCGGTGACCCGGACGGTTCCATCCTGCTGTACCGGATGCAGTCCAATGATCCCGGGGAAATGATGCCGGAACTGGGTCGTTCAACATCCCACGCGGAAGGCGTGGCACTGGTCAGCGAGTGGATTGCCTCTCTGGAGGGGGACTGCTGAAAACCCGCCGCACTGACCGTCACGGGAGGTGGGGCTTTGAAGTAACAGAGCACAGAGCCTGACTAACAATAATGATAAAGGCAGGAGCACATAATAATGATAATAAAGAAAACCAGACGACGATTTACGCCTTTAACCCGCTGTTCCAGCGCGGTACTGGCGGCAGTTCTCAGTAGCCCCGTCGTTGCTACCGAGATAGAACTGCTGGATGGGCAAGTGACCGGTAATCTCGATAGTCGCATTTCCTGGGGGGGCACCTGGCGGCTTGAAAGCCCGGATCTTTCCGACGATAACGGTGACATCAACGAGAACGATGGCAAGCGAGCAAACGATACCGGGCTTGTTTCCAATGTTTTCCGTTTCTCGGCTGACCTTGAGCTGAACTACGAAAACTATGGCGCATTTATCCGCGGCACGGCTTTCTACGACAGTGTCATGATGGATGGCAAGAATGACTGGCTGGATACCAATGCCCGCCAGACCGCCAAGGGCATTCCTGACCAGACCGGCACTTACACCTACGGTGACGACTGGTCCGACGGTGTAAAGGAAAACCAGGGCAAAGATGCCAGAATCCAGGACGCTTACGTTTATGGCTACTGGGATATCTTCGGTATGCCCGTCGATATCCGCTTCGGCAAGCAGGTGGTGAACTGGGGCGAAGGGCTTTTCTATGCCGACGGCATCAATACCAGTAATGCCTTCGACCTGGCAGCAGGTACCCTGCCCGGTTCACAGATCAAGGATCTGCTGATACCCCAGACAGCCCTGCTGTTTGATATCGGACTCAGTGACAAACTGTCGTTCAGTGCCTATTACCAGTTTGACTGGGAAAGTCATGTTCTGCCCGGACGCGGAACCTTCCACAGCGGTCAGGATGTATTCATCGAAGGTTCTGATTTTGCCTATGACAACATCCCGGCTGATTTCGCCGCACTGGCTACCAACTGGGATATAGCCACCGGTGGCGCATCCGACTTCTATGAAGAAGTGGGCCTGAACCAGACCGGTGACTTTCTTGTTGTCGCGGATACCTCAGGTAAAAAGAACGCCAGCAATAATGGCCAGTTTGGGGTAAGCCTGAAGTATCTGGCGGAATCCCTCAATGATACGGAATTTGGTTTTTACTATATCCAGTACAATTCCCACGCGCCGTATATTGATGCTCAGATCACCCAGGGCTCTGTGACTAACGCTCAGGGGCAGATCGCTCAATGGACTGCAGATATCGGCACTCCCAATACGATGGGTGACTTTCTGTTCCAGGCTGCCGGCAATGATGCCGGTGTTTTTCAGGAGCTGGCAGGCGGTATTGCCGGCGCGGGTATTCTTGGCAACGGCACCAGTGCCGGTGTTATTTATCCGGAAGATATCCGGATGTTTGGCGTCAGCTTCAGCACCGTCATCGGCGGTACATCCGTTGCTGGTGAGCTGACCTATCGCCCCAATATGCCCATCTGGATAGACGACCCTGATAATCTTATTGACAGTACCAGCAAAGCTTTCGGCACTATTCTTTCCGGCGGCGACTGTTTCGGCATTTCAGAAGCGGATCCCAACCGGCAGTACTGCATCAGTGGCCCGGCCTACAACAATTACACCCGGGTTGAACTCTGGACGGGCTCCGTCAATTTCATCCATAGCTTTGGCCCAACCGGCTTCCTGAGCGACCTCAATGCTATTGGTGAAGCCGCCTTTGAACAGATCAGCGGTCTGGGCGCGGATTACGACCGTTATGTATCAACGGCCTCCGGTCCCTGGAATGAAGATGGCAGTACGTTCTCTGCCGGCCATGCCGATGACCGACTCGACCGTTTTGCCTGGGGTTATACCCTGGGGGTTTCCGGCACTATGTCCGATGTGTTGCCCGGCGTGAACCTCTACCCCGGCGCCACCGTGAAGCATGATGTCAGTGGCAACTCCCACCTGACCGGTAACTTCAAGGAAGACAGCAAAGGGCTGAGCCTGTCACTGGGTGCGGGCTACCAGGACTTCAGCGTTGGCCTGAACTGGTATACCGACTTCGATGGCGACAAGGAGCATATCTCCGCGTCCATGAGTTATTCCTTCTGACCGGCAGGCACTTTGAGAGGATGCATATCATGATAAGAAACCACCTGCTCCTGGCCGGCAGCCTGGCCCTGACACTGACGTCGGGTGCCGTTTTGGCCAGTATTACCCCCCAGGACATCAGCAAACTGGGCAATGAACTCACGCCATTGGGTGCTGACAAACTCGGCAATGCAGACGGCACCATTCCCGGCTGGGGGGAATCCACCAGCCGTGAGGCTGTCTCCGCCGGCAAGCCTCTGTTTGAAATAACAGCCGCTAACCTCGATCAGTACCGGGACAACCTGTCCGCTGGCCAGATCGCCCTGTTTGAACGCTACCCGGAAACCTTTCGCATGCCGGTTTATCCCAGCCAGCGAACCGCTACTTACCCACAACGGATCTACGACAATACGCTGAAAGCCGCCAGCACCGCCGAACTCCTGAACGGTGGCAACGGCTTTAAAGGCGCCTACGATGCCTACCCGTTTCCATTACCGGAAAATGGCCTGGAAGCGCTGTGGAACCATATCGTCCGCTACCGGGGTGAGTACATCAAACGGCCAACCGTTGAAGCGACCGTGGAACGAAGTGGCAGCTATACCTACTCCCGTTCCGAAGATGAGATTCTTTTCAACTACAACCAGCCTGGCGGTAGTGAAGCGGAACTCGAAAATATCCTGTTTTACTACCTGTCCAAAAACGACGATGGCAGTGCCCAGCTGATTCACGAAACCCAGGACCAGGCCGCCGAGCCTCGACTCGCCTGGGGCTATTTGCCAGGCATTCGTCGTGTACGTCGGGCGCCGATTCTATCCTATGACACCCCCGTTGGCGGTGGAGGGCTGCGGACTGCCGATGACACCGACCTGTATAACGGTGCGCCCGACCTGTATGACTGGACGTTGAAAGACAAAAAAGAAATCTACATTCCCTACAACAACCAGCAACTGCTGAAAGAAACACCGGAGTACGATGACATCTTCATGGCCGGTCACATCAACCCGGATTTCACCCGCTATGAACTACACCGAGTCTGGGTCGTTGAGGGCAAGCTGAAGGATGACAAACGTCACATCTATTCACGCCGGACGGTCTATTTGGATGAAGACAGTTGGGGTGCTGCCATCGTGGATCAGTATGATGGACGCGATCAACTCTGGAAGGTGAGCATCGCCTACTTGGCCAACTACGAGGATGTGCCCACCACCTGGACGACATGGGATGTATTCCATGACCTGCAGTCGCGCCGGTACCATGTGCAAGGTTTGGTGAACAAAGGCAATACCGCCATCGACTTCCCGGAGGTCATGCCGAAGAAAAAGCACTTCACCCCAGCATCATTGCGGCGCATGGGACGACGTTAATACTCACATGTGCGGCTGGTCAGGAGACCGGCTGCACATGTCCATCTTGACCTGAAACATTGAACACATCATCGATCATTGTTATTCAATGAGATCACATTATTTATCAAACCCGCCCCGGGAAAATCTGCCATCACAATCCCGGTAAAATCCGTATGGCCGTTGGCAATATAATTGGACAGCAAGTTGTTAATGCCTTCAAAAGCAATACTGCAAATGCCAATAAAACAACCCACTCGGGGAAAATCGGGATAACTGTTCTTCCAGCCTGGCGTGGTAAGCCCCGTTAACAATCTTGGCGCTGACGTCTGAGGGCTGGATTTGCCACTGGCTACAAAATAAGGAAAAGATCCACCTGACGCATTCAAGAAATTGGCATAGATAATATCGCGGCGCCCATGTTCTGCTTTTTCCACATGCGCCTTTACCTTTTGCCATTTACTGTAAAGATCCCAATTAGTGGATACGGAATAAGAATCCTGTCGATCCAGATAACCATAATTTATGCCGTGACGACTGCCGCTAAAATTTTGCAGAATAACAATTTTACCGCGTATTTCATCCAGGGTCGGGTTGTTACTGTAAGGTCTCCATATGAATGCACCATACCGATTCTTATAATCCTGAAAGGTTTGATTGAAAGAACGTGTATTGCCTTGCGCGTTATACTCTTCCCTTAAACGCATCACTACCGTTTCTGTTGGGTTTGCAGCCAGAAATGCGGTTATTGGTGCCATGACATCAGGGCCAAAATAGGCATTTTGAAAAACAAAACCATGGTGTATGGCAAATTTGTCATAGAAGTGCCGAACACGGATATCCAATACCCGAATACCTGACAGTAATTGATTGGTCAGTGACATACTTTGGGTTTGTACGATGTCACCGCCATAAAACGAGAGGGAGTTATGGGTGCCAGGCAACGATAACCTACTTAGCCGTTTATCGCCCGGCAGTATTGCCATCCAGTCGCTGTTATCAGCGATAGGCCCTTCGCCATGATAATAGCCACGGTCATCAGCAACTATCACTGGTGAAAGTGCAACAGCACAAACAAGTAGGCTTTTTGAGAAATACCTCGGAGAAAAACACACTCGCATAGCGAATTGAAGGCGCTGGAATTTATCCAACAAGCACAACAAGGTGAGATGTATCATATTTTTTCATCGATCCATGCTAGCCACTATGACACCGCGTCCTTCCACTTACTCTGCCATTCAAATCAAATCGGTCACGATCAACAAAATCCATTTAATGCCTGGGCATTAGAAATATTCAGAATCCAGACCATATTTAACACTGAGTTCCTCTGCCAAGTCTTGCAGCTTGACCAGATGCTGCTGCAACTGATTAATAACATCCCGTGTGTAGGAAAAATCATCCTTCAGAGCTCGACCATCCGCATGTCCAATAAAATCAATACCGCCAATCTGAGCCTCTTTCCCTTCATAAAGGCTGTTGAGTTTCTTCAGGTCATCGCCATCAAGACACTTTCTTAAGTTATTCATCTTGGTCGTAACCTTTCTGAACAACTCGGTTTTTACGAGTGTCTGTGGATACTCATCGTGGTACATCACCTTTTCTTTATCTCTAGCACTGGGTGACTGCACAAGATGCAATTTAAAGTCCGATTTACTCATGTCATCGGGTAGTGAGGCCAGGAATAACCTAGTCGTTGCGAGTAAGCCCGCAAAACCCGACATCCCCGTATTAAATGTCTCCAGCATATCCTGACCGGTCATGGTCAGCTGCATAATATCCTTACTCTTCTTCTGCTTTGTTTTAAGCGCCTTTTCAATCCCTTCAGGCAATGATTGCGTAATACGCTTCGATTTCGTGTGAGAGATTATTTCATTACGCAGCCAGAGCGACCGCAACGCGCACTTTGCCGCTGGTTTAAAACTGTCCGGACTGGGTGGATTATTGCTTTTGGCATCACTTATTAATGCCTGTAATTCGTCCGTGAGCTTCTGGGTTGCCACCTGACACTGATGTTTCCCCTTTTGGAGATCGTCAGACACCCATTGTTTATGCCCACCCTGCGCCGCTTTGGAAAGATGTTTGGCTTTCAGATTCTGAATTTTTCCATTGGCATCATCGGCACGTTTCAGGGTACTACTGAGAAAGTCTTTTGAAAGATGATGGATACGCGGCCTCTTCCGCTGCAGACTGGGCGGTATATCGCTGAGTTTCCTGTAGCGCTTTGCATTGCGACGAACAAGCGCTTTATCCGGCAGTGATTCTTTCACACCGTCATCTGCCTGCGCTACCTGCCGTTCACCCTCGGTGACTGACACACGCCCGTCATCACTGACCACCTTTTTCCCTTCGCTGACAGATGTATAATTGGTAGGAGCCCCCCCCACACCGGACACGCCATCCCCCATTGAAAAACTCCCTTTCCTCGTTGTCTTAATTCAGTCTAGACAGGCTCTGTGCTCAGTCCTTCCCTTGGTCGGATAATGTGTAAAGAGGCGGCGCACTATCAGGAATGTGCATAACAGAAAAGAAAACCGGTTACCCGGCTCACGAAAAGAAGTGTTTCTGATACACTCAAAATAGCTTTTTCTCTTATATAAACAGACTAACGAAGGAAGCTGGCTAAAATGGATATTGCAAGTATTGTCACGCTCTTGCTCATCGTGGGTGCGATTGTTTATATCATCACGATATACAACGGCTTGGTGTCTAAAAAGAATGGCTATGAAAACGGCTTTTCCCAGATCGAAGTCCAGCTCAAGCGCCGTTATGACCTGATCCCCAACCTGGTGGAAACCGCCAAGGCCTATATGAGCCATGAGCAGGAAACCATGGAGAAGGTGATCAAGGCCCGAAACCAGGCATCCGAAATCCTGAAATCCATGGCAGGTAACCTCACCGCTGACAACATGAAAAAGTTCAGTGGCGCCGAGCAGGCGTTAGCAGGCGCCATGGGCAGCCTGAACGTGGTCATGGAAAACTACCCGGACCTCAAGGCTAACGAGAACATGATGCAGCTCTCCGAAGAGCTGACCAGCACAGAAAACAAGGTCGCCCGAGCGCGCCAGTTCTATAACGATGCGGTAACCGATTACAACACCTATCGCCAGTCTTTCCCCCAGATTCTCTTTGCCTCCAAATTTGGCCATGGCACAGATGCTGGCCTGCTGGAATTTGAAGACAGCGAGCAGTTGCAGGCAGCCCCCAATGTCAGCTTCTAAGACCTGCCAATGACATTCTTCCAGTGGCAAAAAGATGCCCGGCGTAAGACCGGGCGTTTGATCCTGTTTATGGGCCTGGCTGTATTTAGCCTGATTGCCGGATCCAACCTGGTGTATGCCTTATTCCGGGGATACAAATCTGAGCTGCCCTGGACCACCTGGTTCACTCTCGACACCTTCTTTATCTTCAGCTGCCTGATAGGGTCCGTCGTCCTCAGCGCCAGTGTTACACGTACCCTAACGCTGCGCAGTAAGGGTGGCAGGGCTGTTGCTGAATCCCTTGGAGGTAAACTGGTTGACCCCGCAACGGAGCATTTCCACGAAAGAAGGCTGCTGAATATCGTCGAAGAAATGGCCATCGCCTCCGGCACACCAGTACCTGACGTTTATGTACTGCATGGCGAAAAGGGCATCAATGCCTTTGCGGCAGGCTTTACCCTGCAGGACGCGGTTATCGGCGTGACCAAAGGCACCATGGAACAGTTGACCCGGGATGAACTGGAAGGGGTCATTGCCCATGAATTCAGCCATATTGTGCACGGCGATATGCGCCTGAATATTCGCCTGATCGGTATTATCTACGGCATCACCATGCTGGCGGAATTCGGCTACATCCTCATGCGTGCCGGCGGCAGCTCACGCTCCCGGGATGGCACTCCGCTCGCTATCGCCGGGCTGGGCCTGATGATCATCGGTTACAGCGGGGCGTTTTTCGGCAACCTGATCAAGGCCTCTGTCAGCCGGACAAGAGAATACCTGGCGGATGCCTCCGCAATGCAATACACACGCAATAACGAAGGCATTGCCAATGCCCTCAGCAAGATCGGCGGTTCGGCGTACAGCTCCCTGCTGCAGTCCGCCCATGCACCAGATGTCAGCCATATGATGTTTGGCAAATCCGTCGGTGGCTTTTTCAATGCGCTGTTTTCCACCCATCCTCCGTTGGAGGATCGCATTCGTAAACTGATGCCAGACTGGAACGGCAAATATATCACCCCCGTTCTCATTGAAGCGGATGCCGATACCCCTGCAGCAACCGATACAAAAACGAACACTTATAGCGGCCCTATCAAGGCAGAGACCCTTACAGCGTCCCTCAATGCCATGGGAACACCGAACGCGTCACACCTGGCCTATGCGACAGCGTTACTCAGCGCTCTGCCAATGCGGCTGGCTGGCGCCGTCCATCAAAAAGACGACTCGGTTATACTACTCATGGCCCTGATGCTGGATGACAATCCGGATATGATTGAGAAACGGGCCGTGATTATTCGAAAGCAGTATGATGAAGCGACTCTCAACCAAACGATAGAACTCTACAATACTATCGAAAGCAGTTCGGTATCTGACCCTCTGGTTCTGGTTGAACTGACATTGCCCACCCTGCGAACACTGCCTCGTCCCCAACAGAAACAACTGCTACAGACGTTACTGGAACTGGCAAAGGCTGACGGCAAAACCACTCCCTATGAGTGGGCAATATTAGCAATTATTCAACACCATCTAGGCAGCGCTCGACATAAAAAGACACAGGTGCCGTTTGACAGCTATGGGGATGTTCGAAAGATTGGTGCTGAAGCCGCCCAGATCATCAGTGCGCTGATCAGCATGTCAGGCATGGATAAAGAAGCCAAACAGTCATGCTATCGGAACACGATGGCCAGTCTGGCGCTGGCGAAACAAAAGCCACCCGCCAAAATGAGCTATCGAGATCTGTCGAATGCCCTTGAAGCGGCCAATCGCCTCAAACCGGACGCTAAGGAAAAACTGCTGAAAGCCTGTTGCCAGTGCATCGAGCATGATGGTCAGATCGAGCTGACTGAAGCACAAACGCTACGCGCCATGGCGGTTGTCATGGAATGTCCAATTCCTCCATTAACAACATCATAAAAGCCTTCAATCATCACTGAATTAACTGATATGGATTGATAGAGATTCAAACTCAATCGTTATTGAATATATAAACCACCTATTATTAAATCGCGTTTTTGATTAAGACTCGCTGAGCAAGCTTTTTATCTTCTATCTTATGGCCACATCAATTTCAAAATTACCGTTTACAAGCTATAAAAACCCTGATCGCCCTTTTGCGGTAAAAATTCAAAGACTTACATGTCAAGCAAGAATTGAGTTTGGATCCCCTCCCTCATCACCCCATGCTAAAAATGACCTGATAAAAATAGGTGATAGAAAAATTTCTGAGTATCATCTTAATGATGCAGGCATTCATCTGATAAAAGGAGAAAGAGGTAAAATCTTCCACGAATTAAGCGAGTCAGGTAAGTTTTATGAATTTGAACCAGATAGCCTACCTTTTCCTACTACGAGTGATAGGCGATGGGTTTTCAAACAGGAAAACGTACTATCCGAAGACCAACTCACCAAACTCAATACCCAGCACCAAGAAGTATATACTGCTCCTGAAGCTTATAAGGCTGATAGTATGGGCTATCTACATACCTCATTGAGAAGTATTGGCCAACGAATCATGGCCAAAGCGTTTGGCTTAGAAAAGTATTTCGTTGATGTTTGTCTGGCTGCTGATCATGAGGGTCATTTTGGTCTACTCATGCCATTTGAGAATAAGGCAATAAATGCTGACCAATGGCTAAATATGCATGGTTATATCATTGGCGCTGTTAAGAAACCTGAAGAAAAAGAACATCTACGCCAAGTCCTTAAAGGTAAAAATCGTTACCAAGATCATGAATATCATAAAACCGCAAACAGAGTATTTGACCAATTTAACCTTCCGGCATTAAAGGTTATCAAATTTATCGATCAACGGTGCAATCAAACAGACAGAACAAAACTATCTAACATACTATTAATCGGTGATTCAAATAGCAATAACCCTCGAAAATTTAGCATTCTGGGTATTGATCAGGACCTTGCCTTTGCAAATATTCCCAAAGGAGAAAGATTGGGAAGAGAAAGTGATCCAAATTTTCCTTTCGATATAAGGCCATTAGCACCTTGTTGCAAACAGTGGATTCATCGTTTGAATGATGTTCTAAAACCGATTCTTCCTTTTGATGATCAAAGGATGAGCGAGGTTATTTTTGATGATATTAATACGGTCTTCCCATCATTAGCTGATAGCTGTCGTTCCATTGAAGCCATGACATCAAGCTCCAGTGAATCATCACCGCATTCGTCCAAATTTTCTGGTTCTGGTGGACGTATAACGCCTGTTGAATTATTTCCTGATACGCCGGTCATGAGACCTGATCCTTCGCAATTTTATTCAGTGCTGGGAACTGGCGGCCGATCTGCCGAAGAAGCAATGCCACTGGAAGCTTCAGTTGGCAAAAAAAGACCCTATTCTGAGACGCTGATGGTACCTTATTGCAGCGCTCAAGAGGGATTTATTCCTCAACCTTCTACAAGTAGTGCCTTTTTTGCATCCGGTGACTCAGATGGGACAGAAACGGAAAATCTGCCTTCACTGGATTCACTCAGTTCCATTGGCACTCTTGTATTTGAACCGACTCTGGAAGAAGAACAAAGATCCCAAAGCCCGGATCAGCCAAGCGAGGAACCGTCGAAGCGACCAAGACAAGATAGTGACAAATAAAACCACCTACGCCATAACCCAGCTACCCTGTGCTCGATAACGCTCAATCGATAATTGTTCAAAATCTTCCACGACTGAAAGCTTAACGGATTCCCTCGCGAGCAACACATCACTCCAGCGCTGCAGCTTTGGATAAGCCTTTAGCAATTCTGTCGAGAAGTTACGATCCAGTGTCCGGGTTCGCATCATCAATGGAGCACCGGCTGTATCAACCAGGGAAAAACGTATACCGGCGAACCACGGACCATCATCATCCAGCTGCTCTTCCAACCGTGCAAGCCCGTCAAGAAAGGCATCCCTTTCCTGTTCAAAGCCCGCCTTGTCTCTGGCCATGATCAATCGGTACTGGTTCATTAACAGCGTGGAGAGATACTCAATCCAGGCGCGATGCCGGGCTTTTTCCAGCGGGTCGGAAGGATGTAGCGAAGGCGGAGTCACCTCATCCAGGTATTCATTAATGACGGCAGATTCAAACAGCACCGTATCGCCGATCCGCAATACCGGCACCTTCCCTGTTGGCGAGATCTTGAGGAACCAATCCGGTTTGTTGGACAGGTCGATATAGGTGATATCAAACGGCACCCCCTTCTCCAGCAGTGTAATTACTGAGCGCTGGACAAACGGGCACAGCTTAAAGCTGATCAGTTCAATGCTATCCGCCATAACTCTCTCCTGTATTACCGCCAACCCAGTATCAGACAACCCACACCATGACTCAAGTCTGGCTCCCTGGTCCCACAGATACGGCCTCCTCATTAAAGCATCGCAGAGAATGATCCGATGATACGGTAAGACCACTTGCAACTTCACGGATAACGGACACCCGCTATGTCAACCGCCAAACTGATGGGATTATTGCTCATGGCGTTGTTTCTCACCATTTGCCTGATTGCCGCTGGGGGCTACTGGTGGGTCAGCAGTAATCTGGAACACTATGCCAACCTCTATGACGAGGTGGTAGAAGAAAGTGCAGGCAACACGGCAGAGGACTGCGTCAAACAAAGCCTGCAACGATCAAAGACTTGTGAATGGTCTTCCCTGTCCTGCCGAATCGAACTCCGATTGCGCACCCAGGCCTGCCTGAGCGTCGCCACTAATCGTGACTGGTACTGTAAACAGACGCCGGGATCCGAGGAGATTCTCAAGCGCGCATCATGGGTGCTGGAATCCTGCGAGAGCTCCGAGTATCAGGATTACCCATTATGCACGGATATCTTTGAAGGGGTTTTCGAAGCCTGCGACGACGAACCGGGAACCCCGTAATTCAATTCACTGTCTACTATTGGTCAATGGTGTCCGGACGCGAGCCGGTCAATGCCAACAACAAGCGCGGGTGACATGCCCTTTTCATGGGCGTTCAGGGAGTTGCCATGGAAAACCAGGTTCTTATCAGCATTCTGATCCTCTCCATTGTCTCCGAGTCCATTGCCGGTGCCCTGTCAGCCGGGCGCAAGGGGATGGATCCGTTTGGCGTGGTGATCATCGCTTTCGCCACAGCATTGGGCGGCGGCACCCTGCGGGATGTCTTCCTAGACAATTTCCCACTGCTGTGGATTCGCTGGCCGGAAGTGATCTGGATCTGCCTGGCGGCCGCCCTGACCACTATTCTGATCAGGCGTTATCTCAACCACCTGCTGCGGGTCTTCCTGTTTTTCGATGCCGTCGGGGTCACCGGGCTGTCTATCATCGGAGCCCACATTGCCCTGGATCATGGGCATGGTTATACGATTGCCACGCTGTCAGCCCTGTTGACCGGCGTCTTCGGGGGGATTATCCGGGATGTGCTCTGTGGCGATGTCCCCTGGGTCTTTCGTAAGGAGCTCTATGCCACGGTCTCTCTATTGGCAACAGGCCTCTATGTCAGCCTGACCCATACAGCATTAGATCCACTGGTAATCATTGCCATCGTTATGGTGTTCGGCGTCACCCTGCGGATGCTGGCCCTGAAATACCATATTACCCTGCCCATCTTCCTGTATGATGGCCCATCCTCAGACTGAAACCTCTCAGGAGCTGTCACATGGTATGCCTGCGCCGTTGTCTACCATTGCTCTGTCTTGGCCTGCTAGGTTGTGAATCCCTGTCCACCACGCCGTCAGCCAATACACCACCGCCCTGTTCGCCGGAGTGGAACCAGATGGTGGAACAACAGATTGGTACCGGTGATGGGCATGGCCACGGGCCGGATATTGGCTCTTCTGAATGGTATTTCGTGATTCACCGAAAGCTACGCTGGTCAGAACCTGCGACACTCGAACCGGGTTCCCCTGCCTGGTGCCAACGGGTTGATCAGACTGTCCAGCATCAGCAATAGCTTGAAATCAACAGGCCTGATACTCAGCCTCCAATCAGGCCTTCAGCGAAGTACGCTATTATCTGGTTAGAATCGGGAACTTTATTGTCAGCGCGTTATCCAAAATAAGAATAGTGGTGTACAGACAAACAAAAGGTTTGACCCCGCATAGACAACAGCAAGGATGTGAAGCCGTTTTCAAGGAGAAGTTATTATGTGGTCATGGATTCAAACGAATTTGGCAGCGGGTGCTTTACTGATATCACTCGGAATGACAACCGTCCTGGCAGATGAAGCGCCAGATATTGAGATAGCCGCTGAAAATCATCAGCCATCTCTACCCACACATAACGACACACCTTCAGAACAACCAGGCAAAAACTACCGCTTGGCAGACTACCACTATTTTGTGAATACCAGCGATCACGTAATAACGTTTTACGTTGGTGACTTTATTCCCGAAACCGTAACGCTTTACCCAGGACAAGGGCGCTATATTTATATGTCGACGCGGCATCAGACCATTGAAATAGGGCATGCGTGGTAAACATGTGACGACATGACTCTGTTCAAAGCAAGCGCTGCATGCACAACCGTGCACCCTGAACCCGTTATATGACACGGTCTGTGGCTTTTCCTGATAGTACTGGTTAGCCGCAAAATCACTGGGAATAACTGAAACAACAACTCTTAACTTGCACAGTATCTGACAGTATTATTTAGAGGCAAATGATCCCACTAGCCCCCTCCAAAAAATAGCCTGAAGACATTCATCGTGACATTGATCACGCCTAACCTCAAGATTCAAAATAGCACTGGCCTTTTCATTAAGCTTTTTCAACATTTTATCTATAAGCTTATCATCAACTTTTGAAATTCTACGATCACCTTTTTTATAATAAAACTGAACATAAAGCTTAATAAGCTGTGACCATTCAATTTCTTCCAATGGTTTTCTTACCAGCTGACTAGCGGCTGCTCTGATTTTAGTGAGACTCATAAGATCTTTAATATATCTATTCCTCATGTATTCATGCACTTTCGACAATAATGACTCGGGCCTGAAATCATAGAGTTTTTCCCGACTTTCACGAGTAAGCGCAGAGAATATTTGAATAATAGTATTCATATCTGCATTATCATTGGCAAGCCAGAATGCAATAGGATCATCATTATGAAGTAAGTTGAGCAAGGTCGCCGAGAGTTCATATAGATCTACATAGGTTAGACTAACTGGTCTGCGTGAATAATGTAAAAAAACAACACTTAAAAAATTAACATCTATCGTAATATTTTGAACGCTAAATAGGTGCATTAACCTTTCAATGTCACCACGACTGCAAGACACCTGACCCATGGATGATTTGGGAGCGGTTAAACCTGGGAACAACGCATTTTTAGCCATCTGTGATAACATCATCACCCTGCCTTGAGAATGACTATCCCCCCCCTCTCTTGGCATATTAAATCCTAAAAATATGCTCTCCATCTTGTTGGTAAAATGTGGTAATTGACGCCAGTTACCCGCGTTTTCACCTGTAACAAAATCATTAAAAAACTCAACGCGCATTAGCTTACAATATTCCTCTTCATTTTCTATCGCTATCCTCTTTCTTTCAGTTTTTTCCTCTTCTGACAGCCTTAACTCCTTGCCTTCTCTCCAACTGATTAATGCGGCTTCTCGTTCTAGCTTTGGAAAGCCAGGTAGGAATTGAGCCTGGCGTTTAACTCTAAGAAAAAATGCATACAACAGCCCTTTTCTAACTTCAGCATGAAAATGAGAATCCTCAGAAGTGGGAAGATTTTGAATAATAAACGCTTTATCAATAGAACGGCTTGACTCAACAGCAATCATAAACATTTTTCTAAATGTACTGGCTGTTGATTGATTATCCCCCATAACATGAAACAAGCAGCTTGCACACTGGGTTATCTCTATGGCATCCTCGCATAATTCTCCATCTTCTGGCCACAAATGCTCATTAATGATTTCAACAATTGGCATTGATTTTCGATGAGTCTCAAATGTCTTAACCCTGCCTGGAGAAGGATAATCATAAAGTCTCGAGATAGGTTTAACAGCTACTTCATGACACGGTGCCATACCGAGTGATATTTTTTGCTTAGTAACGCTGACAGGAAACCCGTTTATAATAGCCTTTATAGACAAACGACGAAGCGAGTCAGGAAAGTTTTCATCTGTGATGGCCTCTTTATGTTCGTCACTGTTTTCACTTTTCTTCAAATAACAATCAACTCTTTCTTTAAGAATTGAAGAAAGCTCTATATATTCACAAGACGCCAAATAATTTAATTCACTCAATAAATTATCAATATCCTTAGGCTCGAACAATTGATCATACCCATTTTTGAAGCACCATTCCAAATAGTTTGCAAATAGACACAAACACTCAACCTCATCCTCATCCAGAGGATCATCTCCTTCATAAATATGCAATCGTTCCACATTATTGATCATCATGTGCATGAATAGCCTTGCACAACGTTGACGACTTTCTTCATCTGTAATGTTCGGAATAGCGGCTTGAACAGGCCTAAGAGCACTTTCCAGATCATCAACTTCACATACTTCATAATCAATACGCAGTAGATAATTCAACAGGTCCGTCACATGATTGCGTATGAGGGAAACACGTTCACCAACGAACGATATATATTTACCTGTAGAATGCCCAAGATCACCAACAAGGACTTGGTTATCAAACTCTCTTTTTCCGAGTATGTTATCAACAAAGTTATCAATATCATCAATCTCAATGTCGGTATCTTCACTATCTGGTGCAATTGATGCCCCAGTATCCTCTCTTAGTTTCTCTAACGCAGATGGAAGTAGGCTAGCATTCCCGCTTTTTAATGATAAGGCATGCTCACCAGGCACAAGAGCTGCCCCCTCATATTCAATTGTACCAGGCTGATCTTCAAAACCTGCCTCTCGTGGCATCTTGATAGTCTTCTCACTTGCTCTAACTGTTTTTAAAAGCGATCTCGCTTCTGAACTATTTTTTGTATGAGCGATAATATCAAGCACTTCATGCAATTCATCTCGTTTTTCAGTAGGCAGTATCTCATGCAGATTACTACCAACAGCGGTTTTTAGTAATTGCAACAATTGATCAGAGCACGCCGCATAATCATCCTCACGATCAGGCAATGTAAGGTAATCTGCAAGCTGTACTAATCGCCGCATCCACAGTTTTAATAGCAAAATCCGTTTGTTAGAGTCTTCAACATCATATGAAACAACATTAAAATAAACATTATTCAAAATTGCCAATCTGCATGCATTTGTGATAGGACGATACCAGCACAAGAGCAAATAAAGTAGATTCATGTACACTTCGCCATCATCCAGATAACTGCCTGAAATATCAAATGGCAACACAAATTCAATTTTGATACTGGTAGTTGCATACTGTGCTGCTTCTTCATTAATTTCATCATTCAATAATCGACGAACTAATTCCACGGTTACATTTATTTTCTTAGTCTCTTCTTCTTCAGCATCAGTTTGTGGGGTTACGGTTTCAGGAACAGCATGTTTTTTCGATACGGAAACATCATAACTCCCCATGGCACCACAACACTCCTCATCAGACGCTTCCGGACCTGATGAATAGTCCGCAGGCATAAATGAATCCTCATCATCACGCGTGGATTTCGATGAACTAACTAGCTCGTTGTAAACTAATTGATAAACATCTCTATCCTCAGGAATCCATTTAGACGACGTGGTATCCAAGGCTGCTTGCAGAAGATCAAGTTTCACTGTCGATAATTTTTCATATGCACCATTTTCTACCGCAGTTTTAACCAACCTATAAGCTCGTTCAAATAGTGGCTTATGTTTTCTTATAAAACATTCTTCTGTAACGGTATCAAAAACATCCACCAAAAAAACCATCCACATTTTTGTCAACAATCCTTCATCGCACAGAGGTATTTTTCTAGCCGCCAGATTGCTTTCCGCGCGTTCTAACACATAAACTTTAGAGGGTATGTCCGACATTAAACACCATGACACTACCATCACTTCATAATGCAGACGTATTTCATGACTATCCGCTATAGTTCCTGATATTGATAATGGTTGCGTATGCTCAAGCTTATACTCCTCTAGTAAGGCCTTTGCTTTCTCACTATTCATGTCATCATTGATTATTCTTTCAACCAAAACCCTGATTGATTCTAGTTTCTTTCTTTCCTCCACCTCATCAAATAATGAACTTCGGACATCCTCATAATCCTTACCCATAATCTCTAAAAAACTCAAACGCTCAACACTTTTTTTAAGTAAGTTCAAACTAATATACATTGAAGCGAATATATTTTCAGGAATAACTTTTTCACGAAGTAAATCGATTATTTTTTCAACATATTCTGAAATACCTTGATCGTTTTTTAGCTTAGAAAAATCACCAAGATACTGCAACATCCTGAAACACAAAAAAGCATCAACTAAACATGTATCTTGAGCACTTACCTTATCCCGTACTCGATAGGTCGCACGTAACGCTTCAACAATATCCTCTGGATCATGAACCCTTGTTTTAATTAATAAAAGATACTGTAGTACGCTTGCTTCATCAGAAAAAATCTCTCCTGTTTCATCCTTATAGTCATCAAGTGTTGGCAACTCGGATAAGTCAATCATGCTTTCATAAGCTTCATCGCTCAAAAGCTTAATAATGGTTTTCCTGGTTAATCCCCCCCCCAAAAAAGCCCGACCTGCAGACTCGGTATCGCTCTCAATGCCTGCAAGTCCTTCTTCCTTGACACTTTTCGATGACTTCTCTAACACCGGATCACTTGCTGCTTCAATGAAGGTTTGAGGCGTTTCTTTATCTCCTTGAGCCGATAATGCCAAACGCTGTTTTGTGTCTATACATTCCTGAATCTTTCCAATGACAAAATCCAATGCGCTTCTATCTAAACATTCAGTACAGCCTTTATTTTTATTTAATAAAATCTCATTTAATACATCTGTACTCAACAAATAGGCAAAATTAAAAAAACTACCAAACTTCATCATCCCTAGCACTGTATTCCTGCACTCGTCCGAGCAATATTCTTTCTTCCCATAAAAAACCAGATCTTTAAAAAACACATTAACTGTATAAAACCACACCATTCCCAGAGATTGTTGCCAGAGCGGTTCTTCAACTGATGATAATGTATTTTTTATCATTACAAGCCTATTGACCTGTCTCTCAACATCCTTGAGCTTTATGCCACCAGTACAAGCAAGATGAATAATTAATCCTACAGCATCCTCTCTGTCTAAAGATTGCTTGCTTTTGCATGTGCTTAAGTAATGTTCTGCTCCATATTTCCCTGCATAAATCTCCGGGATAATCTCGGGGTTCAAATGCCTTTCTTCTATTGCATTAAAAATTTCTAAAACTAACTGACCTTCATGCTTGCGCCGCCACGCTAGTGTTTTTCCAACCTTTTGGCCAGCATCTTGTAATGCTTTAACCAGCTCATCCTGCCTCTGGTTATCATCTTTGACCTTTTCCCTTATTTCCATCAAGGTATGCCTAAACACCTTGATATCCAGTTTTTTGGTCTCATAACCCGCTTCTTCACACACAGCTTCCACAGATCGGCCCGTTAACGGTGTCAACTCAGCTGGCCCAGTGAGCATGGCTGAAAAAGGCGCATAAAAACTCATTGATGTCGCACCACAATCCGCACCTGATGGTAGGATAACCGTGGAGACATGCTTGAACCCCTGTAATACTGGCAGGCCTGCTGGCGGAGGTGTCCCTGCTGGCGTTACTGGTGATGGTGTTCTTGATGGAGTACCTGGTGGTGTTTTTGGATATCCTGTCGGCTGTGTCATTCATCTGTCCCTCTATTCAAATTCACTAGCATCAGACAGACAATGAATGGGTTAGTTCAATCAGACACTCAGACTTTTAGGGAACATAAAAAAACCGGCCACATGGGCCGGTAAAAAATCCCTGGCATTGGAAACAGGGGTCACTGTTTCCCGCCTTAACTACCTCTCACAGTCATTCCATGTTCGGTAGCCGACAGTGTCAGCAACACTGCCGAGCTTGTCCTGTTACCTTTACATGGTTTCAGTAAAGGTACGGGTGATAACGTCGCGCTGCTGCTCTGGCGTCAGAGAGTTGAAGCGTACCGCGTAGCCGGATACACGAATGGTCAGACTTGGGTATTTCTCCGGGTTCTCCACGGCGTCTTCCAGCATTTCACGGTTCAGCACGTTCACGTTCAGGTGCTGACCACCTTCACGAGCATCTTCGTGGTGGAAGTAACCGTCCAGCAGGCCGGCCAGGTTACGCTGACGGTTGCTGTCGTCCTTACCCAGCGCCTTCGGCACGATGGAGAAGGTGTAGGAGATACCGTCTTTCGCGTAAGCGAAGGGCAGCTTGGCCACAGAGCTCAGGGATGCAACCGCACCGCTGGTGTCACGGCCGTGCATCGGGTTGGCGCCAGGACCGAAAGGCTGACCGGCACGACGACCGTCCGGAGTGTTACCGGTCTTCTTGCCATACACGACATTGGAAGTGATGGTCAGGATAGACTGGGTCGGTACCGCGTTACGGTAAGTCTTGTGGGAAGCCACTTTCTTCATGAAGCTTTCCACCAGCTCGCAAGCGATGCTGTCAACACGGTCATCGTTGTTACCGAACTTCGGATAGTCACCTTCGATTTCGAAATCGACAGCGATACCGTTTTCGTCACGCACCGGCTTGACCTTGGCGTACTTGATGGCAGACAGAGAGTCAGCGGCGATGGACAGACCGGCGATACCACAAGCCATGGTGCGGTAAACGTCACGGTCATGCAGTGCCATCAGGGCGGCTTCGTAGCTGTACTTGTCGTGCATGTAGTGGATGCAGTTCAGTGCAGTCACGTACTGAGTTGCCAGCCAGTCCATGAAGTTGTCCAGACGGCTGTAGACGTCTTCGTATTCCAATACGTCTGCAGTGATGGCATCAGTCTTGGGACCGATCTGGACTTTCAACTTCTCGTCCACACCGCCGTTGATTGCGTACAGCAGGGTCTTGGCCAGGTTGGCGCGGGCGCCGAAGAACTGCATCTGCTTACCAACGATCATCGGAGATACGCAGCAGGCGATCGCGTAATCGTCGCTGTCCATGTCAGGCCGCATCAGGTCATCGTTTTCGTACTGGATGGAGCTGGTGTCGATGGACACCTTCGCACAGTACTCCTTGAAGCCCTGGGGCAATTGCTCGGACCACAGAACGGTGATGTTCGGCTCCGGGCTCGGGCCCATGTTGTACAGGGTGTTCAGGAAACGGAAGCTGGTCTTGCTGACCAGGGTACGGCCGTCCAGACCCATACCACCGATGGACTCAGTCGCCCAGATGGGGTCGCCGGAGAACAGCTGATCGTACTCAGGCGTACGCAGGAAGCGAACCATGCGCAGCTTCATGACGAAGTGGTCGATGTATTCCTGGGCTTCCTGCTCAGTGATGGTGCCGTTGTCCAGGTCGCGCTGGATATAGATATCCAGGAAGGTGGATACACGGCCCAGAGACATGGCAGCGCCATTCTGGGATTTAACGGCAGCCAGGTAACCGAAGTAGGTCCACTGAACCGCTTCACGGGCGTTGGTCGCAGGACCAGAGATGTCGAAGCCGTACTTGGCCGCCATCTCTTTCATCTGCTGCAGGGCACGGTACTGGTCGAAGATTTCTTCGCGCAGACGGATGGTAGCTTCCAGGTCTTCGCCGGAGTTCAGTTTCTCTTCCAGGGAAGCGTGGGAGCGTGCCTTGTCCTTCATCAGGGCGTCGATACCGTACAGAGCAACACGACGGTAGTCGCCAATGATACGGCCACGGCCGTAGGCATCGGGCAGACCGGTCAGAACGCCGGACTTACGGCAGTCACGGATGGACTTGGTGTAGACGTCGAAAACACCCTGGTTGTGAGTCTTGCGGTACTCGGTGAAGATCTTCAGTGTTTCAGGATCCAGCTCACGGTCATACGCCTGGCAGGACGCCTCAACCATGCGGATACCGCCGTTCGGCATGATCGCACGCTTCAGGGGCGCTTCAGTCTGCAGACCGACGATGGTCTCCAGGTCCTTGATGATGTAACCGGCATCGTGGCTGGTGATGGTAGACGGCATGCTGGTATCGAAATCCAGCGGCGCGTGGGTCTTGTTCTCGACCTTGATGCCTTCCAGAACGTCAATCCACAGCTTTTCAGTGGCTTCAGTCGAACCGGCCAGGAAGGAGTGGTCACCCTCAAACGGGGTGTAGTTCTTCTGGATGAAGTCACGAACGTCAACGGACTCTGTCCACTGACCGTGCTCGAAACCTTCCCAGGCGGCGCTCATGGTTTCAGTTGTCATGGCTATACCTACTGTGCTTCTCGTTAACTGACAGACAGGGCAGCCGGTCGGCTGCCCTACCATCTTTCTTTTACTGTTGCCCGGCGTCGGCCTGAATCGCAGTCAGGGCGATGGTGTAGACGATGTCGTCTACCAGCGCGCCGCGGGACAGGTCGTTAACGGGCTTGCGGAGACCCTGGAGCATCGGGCCGACACTTACGACGTTGGCGCTACGCTGTACCGCCTTGTAAGTGGTGTTGCCGGTGTTCAGGTCGGGGAATACAAATACGGTGGCGCG
Source organism: Kistimonas scapharcae (assembly GCF_039540975.1). NCBI lineage: Bacteria > Pseudomonadati > Pseudomonadota > Gammaproteobacteria > Oceanospirillales > Endozoicomonadaceae > Kistimonas > Kistimonas scapharcae. The sequence goes on along the minus strand of NZ_BAABFL010000441.1, from coordinate 3,321 downwards.
GCCGGCAACATCACTGTTGGGCGCCTTGCTGCGGGCAACGTCTTCAACAGACGCCGCGTCGTACTGCAGCGGACCGTCGATCATCAGGTCAGGGCGGCGCTCACGGGCGATGCGGGTCGCTTCACGGACTTTCTCAACATCACTGCCGATGCCGGAATCGCCGGTGCTGTAGCTGATCATGGCGACACGGGGCTCAACACCGAACGCGGCGGCGGAATCCGCACTCTGGATAGCGATGTCTGCCAGCTGTTCAGCGGTCGGGTCCGGGTTAACGGCACAGTCACCGTAAACCAGAACCTGTTCAGGCATCAGCATGAAGAAGACGGAAGACACATTCGCGGCATCCGGACGGGTCTTGATCAGCTGGAACGCAGGACGGATGGTGTTCGCCGTGGTGTGAACCGCGCCGGAAACCAGACCGTCAACGTCGTCCATGGCCAGCATCATGGTGCCAAGAACAACGGTGTCTTCCAGTTGGGCTTCCGCCATCGGTGCAGTCAGGCCCTTGCTCTTACGCAGCTCAACCATCGGGTCGATGTACTGGCCACGGGTCACTTCCGGATCCAGAATTTCCAGACCTTCCGGCAGGGTGATGCCCTGGCTTTCAGCCACCGCTTCGATCACTTCACGCTTGCCCAGCAGGACACAGTTGGCAATACCGCGCTCCTGGCAGATAACCGCCGCACGGATTGTGCGTGGCTCGTCGCCTTCCGGCAGAACAACACGCTTGTTCGCCTGCTGTGCCTTGCGTACCAGCTGGTAACGGAAGGCTGGCGGAGAGAGACGGGATTCAACGGTCGTAGCAATGGCGCTCTGCAGCCAGTCCACATTGATGTGGTCAGCCACGGTCTCCATGACCATCTCGATCCGCTCAAGGTCATCGGCCGGTACACTGTTATGCATACGGTCCATGCGGGTTGCGGTTTCGTAGGAGCTGGATTCAGTCATCAACACGGGCAGGCCGCTGCTCAGCAGAGAGGGCTTCACCAGATTGATGATGGATTCTGCCGGCTGGTTACCACCGGTAATCAGCAGACCGGCCAGAGGGACACCGTTCTGGGCAGCCATGGAGGTTGCCAATATGACGTCGTCACGGTCGCCAGGCGTAATGATCAGGGTGCCGGGCTTCAGGTGGTGCGCCATGTTGGCCGCAGTGCGCGCGCACAGTACACGGGACGTAACACGACGCTGGTTGATTTCACCTTCGAAAAGGATTTCAGCACCCAGGTTGTTGGCGATATCGCGGGTACGGGCTGCAGACAGCTCTTCGCGCATGGGGACGTAGCCCATGGGCATGGCACGTTCGCAGGTGATATCCGGCAGTGGCTTGAATTCACCGTCAGGATTCAGCTCAGCCAGGCTGGCTTCGTCCATCTTGTTCAGGACATAGCCCAGCACATTCTTGCTGCACAGACCACCGTAGTTGTCTGCCGCGATTTCCAGCTGGTCAGCGACGTCAGCCAGAGTTTCGTCTGCGTCACGCTGGCCGACCAGAACCACTTTACTGTTCAGGGTCTTGGCGATCTCACTGTTCAGGCGCGGCACATAGGGCGCGTCACGGGTCGGGATCAGACCTTCAACGATAACCACATCCGCACCGGCGCAGGCACGGTCAAAGTTAGCGACGATCTCTTCCATCAGGACGTCGGACTTGTTGTCACCCAACAGGTCTTCCACGCGGTTCATGGAGATCGGCTGAACGGTTTGCTGGCTGAGCACGGAACGGGCCATTTCAACGGACCGCTCAGGACCATTTTCACCCGGACGCGGCTGCGCTACCGGCTTGAAGAAACAGACACGGCAACCGAGCTTGTCCAGAGCACGAACCATACCCAGGGTCACGGACGTAAGACCAACCCCATAATGCGTGGGCGCAACAAAAAACGTGTGCATACTGACTGAATAGAGACCTGATAACTGAGAAACAACTGTAGTCGTTAATTGTCGTTTTTGACGCAACAACGACTACACCGATTTTGAAGGCTGATACCCGGTCAGGGACTAACCTTCTCCGGATTTACGCTGTCTTATGTACAGGTAGACGGTGTGCTTGGACACGCCGAGTTTACCTGCAACCAGCGGCACACTTTCCTTGATATCAAAAATACCCTTGTCGTACAGGGCCATGATGATGTGCTTGTTCTTCACCTTGTTGGACAGCTGGTGATCGCTGTTGATTTCCGCAATGGTGTTGTCGACCGTGCTCTCCACCAGGTCATCGACACTGGAGGGGAAGTGCTCGGTCACTGCCATTTCACTGTCAACACCACCCACGAAGGCCTGCAGGAAGTCCGCAGCAGGAATGCTCATGTTGATGTTGATGCAGAGCATTCCAATGGGACGGTTCTGGCCGTTACGAATAACGCTGCTTGTGGATTTCAGCAGCTGGCCATCAGGCGTGCGTTTGAAGGTGGTGCGGATATCACTGCCCGGCTGGCTGGCAATTTCATGCAGCTGGCGCAGGGCACCTGCAGTAATGGGATTGTGGACGCTTCGGCCGGTCGTCATGCCGTTGGCAATCTTGACGATCGACTGATTCAGGTCTTCGAGGGAGTGCAGTGCGACTTCACAGCTCATACCCAGAATAGCGGCAATACCGTCTACCACGGTTTCCATGGAACGGATTATCTGGCGGTCTTCCTCTGTGAAAGGACCGCTACGCCACGCGGGCTCGTCATCCGGCAAATGCAGCTTGTTAGGTTGAGTCTGAATGTCTTCCAACACAGTGACAGCTTCTCCCGAAGACGTTTGGTCGTACCTGACCTGAATACTGAAATAATCAACGACACATTGTGATTCAACTATAGTTGAACGACTTTTTTGTGTAGTTGTTTTAAGTCAATAGTTTTTGAGTTTTTAACGTCATGTTGAATAAGGAAAAACCACATGCCGCATATCAAGATACGAGGTCTTGACCAGAAAACCGTCAATCAATTCAGCAAAGAACTGATTGAACGTGTTGCTGAAATAATGGGTTATCCCAAGACTCATATCACCCTTGAGCAATCGCTATCACACTTTTTTGTCAGTGCAGGAAATCCGGCTCCATCCCCCGTCATAGAAATATTCTGGCTGGAGCTGGGCACTCCCATTAAACAACGTACCGTCAACACCATCACCAGCATCATACGACGAAAGACAGGTATATCCGGCAATATCACGGTTATCTTTTTTGACAAAAGCGACCAAGAATTCTTCATGAACGGGCAATGTTTTGATTCATCAATAGACAGGCGGGAAACCTTAAATCCCGCTTAACCTTGGGAATGTGAGCAAGCTGGCCGTACTTTTGGCAACAGAGTACAGTTTTTGCACAAAACG
>NZ_BAABFL010000440.1:0-24475 GCF_039540975.1 Kistimonas scapharcae | reverse complement strand
TCAGGCGGTAATGGGAACATGGGGATGAGCTTAGGCGGCAGAACGTGAAATCGCCTTATGTACCGGTTTTTGAGTACTTACGGTCGTTTTATGGGCTGTATCGGTAAGTTGGCCGGAATTCTCAGTGCATAGGAGGCATCGGTAATATTGCCGCTGGCGTCTGTTGTAAAGACAAAGCCTTTCAGGTCCTCAAAGAATGCACCCCTGATGAAAAGCCACTGATTACCATTCTCCAGAACGGCTTTTTGATTCAGGTCTTCATTACCGAATGTTGTTCTGATGGGGTAAAGAATATCCAGGGCCTCCTCAAGGAGGAGTGCATCTTGTGGAGATTTTATCTGGAAATCTTTGTTCAGTATGCGGTGCAGGTCGGGGAGTGGCTCATTGGTGGTAGGTGCTTTGAGTTCAACCATTTGGCCGTCAAGGTTTGTCAGTAGGGCACTTTCTTCCTGGGTGTGGTTGTCTGAGTGCTGGATGATGGTGACGTCATAGAAGGGGGTGGAAAAGACCCTGGCCAGGGCGTCGTCGGTTCGCCGTGTGGCTTCTGTTTCAATATCGACCGTTTCTTTTTCCAGAACGGCCTGGTGGATTATTTGCTTTTCTTCAGACGTAAGGGGCTGGGCTGCGAGTGCCTGAGTGGGGCTGGATAACAGGGTGGCCATTAGAAGGAGTGGGGACACGTAGGGATTTTTCATTGTTGAGTGTGCTCCATGCATGCTGTCTTTTTGGTTTGTTGTAATGCACCCATTTCAGGGGGGGGAGTCGGGATTCTTTTAGGGGTTCAGTATAGCGCGACTGTCCCTTTGTTGTGGGGAAGGGCGTGCATTCAGGCTGCTTCATGATCGAGTCCGTGGGTTGGATCGCGTTATCCCGTTGTATGCTGGTGGTAACCTGGCCATAACCCGTGGTTTTCGTAATCGTTTTAACTACTGCTTATAGCCTGGAAGTTTATGGATGTTAGTGTTACTTGCTACGTTTGTTGTCGCTATTCATAACGTTAGCCAATACATTTGCAGATTGACCATGGCTATCAAGTGACTGCTTAAGGTAATGGATTATCGCATCAATCAGGCTGGATTTTCGCAGATCCCGCCCTTATCCCGTAAGCGTAAGAGGATGGCTCGCTCCGCTGGAGTAGCAAAGCGCCGCTGTACCAGAATTCCTGCTATTGCGCATCAGATATGGGTTTCACATCCTTCGGGTGGGCAAGTTCCGCAGGATCGGCTTCTGAATGTTATTTCGTTATCGAGTCAAATGATGGCTGAAGGCTGGGAGTACCGACTGTGGACTAACAAAAAGATTGTGGTTTTTCGGTCTTTGGATCGATTGGTGCTTGGTGGGGAATCTAAATACAGGGGGCTTGGGCTTGAAGCGAGCAGGTCTATTAAAGTCTATGAAGACAAGGAGGTGTTTCCTTTTCTTCAATCCATTAACAAAGATTTATATCGTGAATCTTCTCGTAGAGGTGAATTTCCAGAGCTGCTGCCTATGCATGAAAAACGTTTTTCGCCAAACTTGCTGGTTAATTATTTACTGGACAGTATTGGAGAATATAACTACGCGGTTAAGGCTGATAACCTAAGACCCGCTATCCTGCATGAGTTTGGAGGTGTTTATCTTGATACTGATACGCAGTTGCCTGGTTTTTTAGAGGAGGGGCGACAAATCAATGGTAGAAAGCTGTTTCCGCGCCTTCGTAGTTATGACGGGATTATTCTAGTAGAGGGTTGGTGTACTGGTTGTAACAATGACGTGATTGCTGCGGTCAAAGAAGCTCCGCAGATGAAGTATATTTTGCAGGATCAATACCTGCACCGTAACATGTTAAAAAACCAGATTTACACTGTTTATCGGCGGCGAAATGTTGAGTACGTGGGGCCATATCCGAGGCCTTACATGTTTTGGGAGCGGTGTGCTGTCGCGTATTCTTTTAAAAAGGAAAAATGTAGGCTGACAATGAAGTCCTATAAAGGGATGTATCCTGATTCCCGCTTGGCAGAAAGCTGCATTACCTTGGATGATATGATGAGATACCGGGGTAATGCGATTGATCAGCGAGTATACGGTGCTTTTCCAGCCACCCAGATAGGTTATGGCCTTAAATGTCAGGAGTCAGAAAGGTTTTTTAATGAGTGCACCTATTCTTTGAGGTATAGCTTGACGTTGCATTCAACAGGGCCTTTACCCTTGCATAGATTGTTGAAGGACAAGTATTCAAAATTAAAAAATCAGCAAAAAAGTAAATATCGAAGCATGTTTTTCACGCTGCACTCTGACCCTCAAGGGAGTAAAGAGAGTGAAAGAGGATTTTTGTTATCGCAAATGGTCTGGGGGAGTTTGAAGCGCTGGACTGGAGCTGATTGGGATCAATCGGTGGTTAATAGAATTTCTGCTCATGAAAGCTATCAAGCTTTGGAGCTATTAGTTAGTTCAGGTTTGTAATGTTAAGACCCGTATTGTGGGGGTATTTTAAGAGAATAAGAAATAGAAAGGATGTTACCGTTGTCATCTGTTTTGAAAATGAACCCTTTGAGTTCCCTGAAAAACATGTCTCGAATAAAAAACCATTGATTTCCTTCTTTCCGAATGGTTTTGTCCTTGAGGCTGTTATAGGCATGTTCGTTGGTGATGGGATAAAGGATGTTCAGTGCGGCTTCAATGGTGCGGGCATCTTCCGGTGTTTTAATCTGGACACCCTTTTTGAACAGGCGCTGGAAGTCCGGGAGAAATTGGCTCGTGGTGGGTTGTTCCAGGTAAATATATTGCTGATCCACTTTGGCTATTGTCAGGCCTTCTCGCTTATTGGTATTGCGACCGGTTTGGCGCTTTCGGATATCAAAACGGTAAAACTGCGCGGTAAATAATGTTTCAAGGATCTTGTCTTTCAGTGGTTGGACTCTGGATTCAGGATCCATGCCGTTCTCTGGTGATGGATGGGTTGGATGCTCGTTTTCTGCTGCAAAGAGCGTTGATGTGGTGGTTTGGGTAATCGCTGCCGCCAGAATGACGAGTACGAACGTGAGGGTGTATTTCACGCCATGAGTCCTTTCTTTGCGCACATCATTTTTTCTGAAAATGGTATTTGCCTGCCGACACCGTAAGGCGAGCGACAATCCTCCCGCCTTACGTCTTTATTTAAGACGGTTTCGCTGGATGGCGCTCAGGCGGAGGATAATACGGCCTGACTTTCGGTCGTACTTTCGTTATGCTTGCCGCCTTTTTTATTCAGTGAGGTTTTACGCTGGATGCGCGTCAGCGACTTTCACTTTGATCTGCCAGATGATCTGATCGCCCGTTATCCCATGCCCGAACGTACCGGCAGTCGCCTGCTGGTGGTCAATGGTAACGACTCCCTGGAACACAAGCACTTCAGCGATATCGTGGATCACCTCAACGAAGGTGACCTGCTGGTGCTGAATGATACCCGGGTAATTCCGGCGCGCCTGTTTGGCCAGAAAGCCACTGGCGGCAAGATCGAAGTCATGGTCGAGCGGGTGCTGGATGAGCATCATGTGCTGGCGCAGATTCGGGCGAGTAAATCCCCCAAGCCGGGTTCCCGTGTAATTCTGGAGCAGGACGTGGAAGCGGAAATGGTGGAACGTCAGGATTCCCTGTTCCTGCTGAAGTTCCTCACTGATGAGCCGGTTCTGAGAGTTCTGGACCGTCTCGGCCATATGCCGTTGCCACCTTACATCACCCGTGATGATGAGCTGAGTGATCGCAGTCGTTACCAGACTGTATACGGTTGCAAGGATGGTGCGGTTGCCGCACCGACGGCCGGCCTGCATTTTGATGATGTCTTGTTTGAGCGTCTGGCAGAGAAGGGCATTGAGAAAGCCTTTGTCACCCTGCATGTGGGCGCTGGCACGTATCAGCCGGTACGCGTGGATTCTATTGAAGACCACCACATGCATTCGGAATACCTGGAAGTCTCCGAAGACGTCTGCGAAGCGGTGCGTCGTACGCGTGAGCGAGGCGGCCGGGTGGTTGCCATTGGCACGACCTCTGTGCGCAGCCTGGAAACCGCAAGCCGTGACGGTGAGCTGAAACCCTATGCCGGCGAAACCGATATCTTTATTTACCCCGGTTATCAGTTCCAGACCGTGGATATGCTGGTGACCAATTTCCATTTGCCGGAATCGACCCTGCTGATGCTGGTGTCGGCCTTTGCCGGCTATGACGAGATCATGCACGCCTACCGGGAAGCCGTGGCCGAGCGCTACCGTTTCTTCAGTTATGGCGATTCGATGCTGCTGACCCGCAAGGGCTGAGGCCCTGTCGTTATTCATGACACAGGCAGCACAGAGTTTATTGCGTTTACGGAGTCTGCAGACAGTCAATGCGTAAAGAATGTTTCATGTCGTTCGAGAAGCTGGGACAGGACGGTCTTGCCCGTCGTGGCCGGCTGACCTTTCCCCGTGGCACGGTGGAGACCCCCTGCTTCATGCCGGTGGGCACCTATGGCACCGTCAAGGGCATGCTGCCCCGGGATATCCATGAGATTGGCGCCGAAATCATCCTGGGCAATACCTTCCACCTGATGCTGCGTCCGGGTACAGAGATTATCCGTCAGCACGGTGATCTGCATGACTTCAATGGTTGGGAAAAACCGATCCTGACCGATTCCGGCGGCTTCCAGGTATTCAGCCTGGGTGAGCTGCGCAAGATTACCGAGGAAGGGGTATCCTTCCGTTCGCCGGTGGATGGTGCCAAAGTGTTCATGAGCCCGGAAATCTCCATGCAGGTGCAGCGGGAGCTGGGTTCTGACATCGTCATGATCTTTGACGAGTGCACACCGGGTGATGCCGACAAGAGTCAGGCCGCGGATTCCATGGAGCTCTCTCTGCGCTGGGCGGCCCGTAGCCGTGAAGCGCATGCAGACAGCCCGTCAGCCCTGTTCGGTATTATCCAGGGCGGCATGTTTGAAGACCTGCGCCAGCGTTCTCTCGATGGTTTGCTGGAAGTGGGTTTTGATGGTTATGCGATCGGCGGCCTCAGTGTCGGTGAAAGCAAGGAAGACATGCACCGCATTCTCAGCCATACCCCGCACCGTATCCCGGAAGAATATCCCCGTTACCTGATGGGCGTGGGCAAGCCGGAAGATATCGTCGAAGCGGTGCGCCGTGGTGTGGATATGTTTGACTGCGTTATGCCGACCCGCAATGCGCGCAACGGTCACCTGTTCACCGACGAGGGTGTACTGAAGATCCGTAACGCCGTCCACAAGCGTTCCGAAGAGCCGCTTGAGGCGGGTTGTGACTGCTATACCTGTCGCAACTTCAGCCGCGCGTATCTGCATCACCTCGACAAGTGCAATGAAATGCTGGGCTCCATGCTCAATACCATTCATAACCTGCGCTACTACCAGCGGGTGATGGCTGGATTGCGGGCAGCCATTGAACAAGGTAAATTGGAGCACTTTGTGAGCGGGTTCTACGCTAAACGGGGCATGCCGGTACCGGAACTCTGATACCGGGACGCCGTCTGTTATCCGGATGCTGGCCGACGGCGGCATCGGAACCATGAATGTTAATCTCAACGCGTTGTAAGCAGGAGTAACCGGGGAAATGATTCCTTTTATCAGTCAGGCGTTTGCAGATGGAGCCGCAGCGGCTCCCCAGCCGATGGGCGGCATGTTCCAGTTCGTGATGCTGGGTGTATTCTTCCTGATCTTCTGGCTGTTGATCTGGCGCCCCCAGAGCAAGCGTGCCAAGGAGCACAAGAACCTGATCGGCGGGTTGTCCAAAGGGGATGAGGTGGTAACCTCCGGTGGTATCCTGGGCCGTGTCTCCGGTGTGACCGACGACTACGTCACCCTGCAGGTGGCGAACAACATGGAACTGAACTTCCAGAAGTCTTCCGTCGTGGCCGCCCTGCCGAAGGGAACCATCAAGGCGATCAAATAACAGGAATGGACAGGGCTGGCCGCTAAGTGCGGCCAGCTCTTTTTTGTCTGTGCGAGGGGTTTCTTCCGGTCGGTCCTGGCCGTACCGGCAGGTGGTTGCCCGCGTACAGTTCAGGCATTCAGGCCTTGTCAGTAGCAGGAAACAAGAGAGCCATGCTCAATCGTTACCCTTTATGGAAGTACCTCGTCATCCTGGTTGTGGTGGCGGTTGGTATCATTTACGCATTGCCGAACCTGTACCCGGATGATCCGGCGGTGCAGATTTCCGGTACCAGCTCCTCCCAGGCCATCGGCCAGCCCGCGCTGGATAAAGCCACAGCCATCCTTGAAAAGGCGGATATCGCCATCAAGGGTGAGGAAGTGAATAAGGGCTCCGTGCTGATCCGCCTGGAAAACTCGGAGCAGCAGCTGTTGGCCCGGGCGTTGATCAAGGACGGTTTGGGCGACGACTACGTGGTGGCGCTGAACCTGGCACCCACGACGCCTGAATGGCTGACGTCCATTGGTGCCCACCCGATGAAGCTGGGTCTGGACCTGTCCGGTGGTGTGCACTTCCTGCTGGAGGTGGATACCGACAAGGCCGTACAGACACGGATGGAAGTGTACAACACTGAAATCCGGACACTGCTGCGTAAGGAAAAACTGCGCTACCGCAGCCTGCCCGGCGGCGGTGAGTCCGGTGTGCGCGAGCTGGGTTTCCGCACTGAATCCGTGCGTGACAAAGCCGTTAAGGCGATCAGCAAAGATTTCCCTGACCTGATGGTGGATGCCGGTACCCGGGGTGACCTGTTCACGGTGCGTTACCAGTTGACTGAACAGCGTATCAAGGAAATTGCCGATTACGCGGTACGCCAGAACCTGGTGACCGTCCGTAACCGGGTGAACGAGCTGGGTGTTTCCGAGCCGCTGGTGCAGCGCCAGGGTCGTAACAACATCGTTGTCGAGCTGCCGGGTGTGCAGGATACCGCTGAGGCCAAGCGTATTCTCGGTAAGACCGCCAACCTGGAATTCCGTCTGGCAGCACCTTATGACGCATCCGCTGCCGTCAGTGAGAATTTCTCTTTCCGTAATGATGAGCGTCGCACCGCTCGCCTGGAGCGTGATGTCATCCTGACCGGTGACCAGGTCTCCAATGCCCGTTCCACATTTGATACGCAAAGTGGCGGCCCACAGGTCAATATTGACCTCGACAACCGTGGTGGTCAGTTGATCAACCGCGCGACCCGTAACAATGTCGGTCGCAGCATGGCGGTACTGTTTATCGAGCAGAAGCCTGTCACCCGTTACGAGACCAAGATGGTTGACGGACAGGAAGAGCGGGTGAAGGTGCAGTCTTTCCGTGAAGAAAAGAGCATCATCAGCCTTGCGACGATCCAGAGCGCCCTGGGTAACAGTTTCCGGATTACTGGTCTGGATTCCGCGGCTGAAGCGTCAGAGCTGGCCCTGCTGCTGAGAGCGGGTTCGCTGGCAGCGCCTATGCACTTCGTCGAAGAGCGTACTGTCGGCCCGAGCCTGGGTAAGGAAAATATCCAGATGGGTATTAATTCCACCATTGTTGGCTTTGTGCTGCTGCTGGTATTCATGGTGGTGGTGTACCGGGTCTTTGGTCTGTTTGCCAACGTTGCCCTGTCCCTGAACCTGGTGCTGATGGTGGCGGCCATGTCCCTGCTGGGGGCGACGCTGACCATGCCGGGTATTGCCGGTATCGTCCTGAGCCTGGGTATGGCGGTTGACGCCAACGTGCTGATTTTCTCCCGGATTCGTGAAGAATTGCGCAATGGGCTTTCTGTGCAGAAAGCAATCCATGAGGGATATGATCGGGCGTTTGTGTCTATTTTTGACGGTAACATCACGACGTTGCTGGTGGGTGTCATCCTCTATGCCGTGGGTACCGGGCCGATCAAGGGCTTCGCTGTCACCCTGTCGCTGGGTATCATCACGTCCCTGTTCACGGCCATTGTCGTGACCCGTGCGCTGACGAACCTGGTGTACGGCGGCCGTCGCGATCTCAAGAAACTGGCTATTTGAGGGCTTATCCATGGCAGGTGAAAAAAGCACGTCCGATACTGCTGGAAAGCCGGACATGAAGGTCATCAATTTCATGAAGGTGCGGACACTGGCCACAGTGCTGTCCGTCATCCTGGTGCTGGGCTCAGTGGTGAGTCTGGCGGTCAATGGCATTAACTGGGGCCTGGACTTTACCGGTGGCACACTGGTCGAGCTGTCCTATGACAAGCCGGCGAATATCAGTGAGATCCGTGATCAGCTGGAAGCGATGGGGCACGGTGATGCCATTGCCCAGGAGTTCGGCTCGGAGTCTGATGTCCTGATCCGTATTCCCGGAGATATGGCGACACTGGGTAACCGTGTCTCTGAGAATCTTGCGGCGCAATACGACGGTAAGGTGCAGGTGAAGCGGGTTGAGTTCGTGGGTCCCCAGGTGGGTGACCGTCTGCGTGAGCAGGGCGGGCTCGGTATGCTGATGGCGCTGGGTCTGGTTATGGCGTATATCGCCTTCCGGTTCCAGTTCAAGTTTTCCGTCGGTGCGGTCACCTCCCTGGCGCACGATGCGATTGTTGTACTGGGCGTGTTCTCGTTCTTCCAGCTGCAGTTTGACCTGACGGTTATGGCGGCACTGCTGGCGGTTATCGGTTACTCGCTGAACGACACCATCATTGTGTATGACCGGGTGCGGGAAAACTTTCGTAAAATGCGTAAGGGTACGGCGATTGAAATTATCAATGTTTCCCTGACGCAGACCCTTGGCCGGACATTGGCGACCTCGGGTACCACGATCATGGTTCTGCTGTCCCTGTTCTTCCTGGGTGGCGACATGATCCACAACTTTTCCGTAGCATTGCTGATTGGTATTGTGATTGGTACGTCGTCGTCCATTTACATTGCCTGTAACGTGCTGCTTTACATGAATATCAGTCGTGAAGACCTGATTATTCCGGTGAAGAAGGATGATGAGCTGGATGATATGCCTTAAGTTGGGTGGTATCTCTGGCGCATAAAAAAGCCCCCGTTTAACCGCGGGGGCTTTTTTGTAGGAGGGCGGTTACACGTAGTCACGAACATCCAGGATTTGTCCGGTCATGTTGCCTTCGATGCTGGCCTGGTAGGCATTGGCCGTTTGCTCGGCAGGGAGTGTGCCTTCGGTACCCATGCCCATGGCCTGTGCGGTTTCTGTCACAAAAACCGGGCTGACAGTGTTCACGCGCAATGATTCTCCCAGCTCCAGGGCGGCAGCCCGAACGAAGCCTTCCAGTGCGCCATTCACCGTGCTGAGGGAAATGCTGCCCGGCATGGGGTTCTGGGCGAGAAAGCCACTGGTCAGGGTTACGGAGCCGCCTTCGCTCAGGTACGCCTTGCCGATACGTACCAGGTTGACCTGTCCCATCAGCTTGTTATCCAGACCCAGTTGATAGTCTGCATCGCTCAGTTGCTCAAGGGTGCCGAACCGGGCCATGCCAGTTGTGGAGATAACAGCATCTACCGGACCAACCTGCTCGAATAGAGCGGTAATGGAGGCTTTGCTGCCCAGGTCGACCTGATGATCGCCACTGTTATGGTTGGCGGTGATCACCTCATGATTCGCTTTCAGTTTCTCTGTCACTGCCTTTCCGATAGTACCGCTGGCGCCAATGATAAGAATTTTCATCGCGTTCTCCTTTGTGTTTCTAAGGGCTGAATTGCCGTACCTGTGTGGTTGGACTATAGGTTTTTCATAAAGTTTGATAAATAATCGTTCAGTGAAATGATTATTCGAATAATTGGAATAATATGGATAAATTGCGCGCAATGACGGTGTTTCGGGAGGTTGCCAGGCAGGAGAGCTTTACTCTCGCGGCGGCCCAGCTTAGCCTCGCGACGTCTGCGGTGAGCCGCTATGTTGCAGAGTTGGAGCGTTGGCTCGATGTGCAGCTGATTTACCGGACAACGCGCAGCATTAGTCTGACTCCGGCAGGGCGTGTTTATCTGGAGCAGATAGAGGATATTCTTCAGCGGGTGGATCGCCTGGAGTTGGCGGCAAAACAGCAGCAGGGCTCGGTAAGTGGTGTTCTCAGGATTACGGCGCCGTTATATCTCGGTCAAAAATGGTTGTCTCCCTTTGTTTCAGAATTCATGGGTCAGTATCCGGATGTGGATATTTCGGTATTCCTGACAAACCGGCATGTGAATATGGTGGAGGAAGGGATTGATCTTGCACTAAAGATTGGCAGATTGAAGGATTCGAACTTCAAATACCGACCTGTGTCACAGACACTTTTGACCTGCTTTGCCAGTCCGGCGTATCTGGCTCGTCACGGTGCCCCGAAAACGCCTGATGACCTCAAGGCGCATAACTGCCTTTATGATTTTGCGGTCGGGCCATCCAAGCGCTGGCATATGGTGGATCCGACCAGTGGTCGTGAGTTGAGTGTTGCGATTGGTGGCCGTTATGAAGTCAATAGCGGAGAGATGGTCAAGCAGGCAGTGTTGGATGGTATGGGAGTCGGCTATTTGCCTGACCTGTTCATTGAAGAGGAGTTGGTTTCTGGTGAGTTGCTGCCGGTGCTGGAAGAATACCGCCAGGCTCCTGTACCAATCTCGCTGGTCTACCCGCAAAACTGGGGGGTAACAACCCTGCTGCGAACGTTCGTGGATGCGTTTGTTGAAAGGTATGGTGCTGATTGGTGCGGATAAGCCGGGGCGTCAGGCGACGCCCCGGAAAGTCATTATCTCAGGCTTTCACTGACAAACGGTTGAATGCGCGTCAGGATTTCACGGAAACATTTGGGGTTGCCGCAAACCACCTGACCTTTTTCCAGGTGCTTGTCGCCGCCACGGAAGTCGCCCACGAAACCACCGGCTTCAGTGATCAACAGGCAGCCTGCCGCCATGTCCCACTCGTGCAGGCCGAATTCCCAGAAACCGTCGAATCGACCGGCTGCCACGTAGGCCAGGTCCAGGGAGGCAGCACCTGCGCGACGGATGCCGGCAGTGTCACCCACCAGGCTGCGGAACATGCCCAGGTAGCTGTCCAGGTTGGACATCTGGTTCTCCCGGAACGGGAAGCCGGTGCCGATCAGGGCGCCTTTCAGGTTGGTGCGGTCGCTGACGCGGATGCGCTTGCCATTCAGGGTGGCGCCACGTCCACGGCTGGCAGTGAATTCTTCCTGGCGGATCGGGTCAAGGATAACGGCGTGCTCGACTCTGCCCTTGTACTGACAGGCGATAGAGACCGCAAATTGCGGCATGCCGTGGATAAAGTTGGTGGTGCCATCGAGAGGGTCGATGATCCAGAGGTAGCTTTCACCTTCGCCGGTACCGGGCTGGTGGCCGCTTTCTTCACCCATGAAGCCGTGGTCGGGGTAGGACTTCTTGAGTATCGAGATAATGGCGCGTTCTGCCGCTTTGTCGACGTCGGTCACGTAGTCGTTGGCGCTCTTGGCCTGTACCTTGATGACGTCCAGCTGCTGGTATGCTTGGGCGATAATGTCGCCAGCCTTGCGTGCAGCACGCAGGGCGATGTTAACCATCGGTTGCATGAGGGTCGCTGTGCCTGTGCAGTATTAAAGAACCGAATGCCTTCACGTTATGATGAGTATGTGAAAACGGACACCGCCGTTTTCGGGCGTGAAGGTCAGCAAAACAGGGCATTCTACTCCTGAGTTGTGCGCGGGTCACTACCGGATAATCGCAATGGTCAGATTTCTTCCCGCAGGCGGGGAAGTGACGCCAATGGGGGGCGGATCTGGTAGACTGCGCCGCTGGATGCGGTTGTGGCTTTATTCGGCCAGGCCGGCCAGTTGTTTTCTTATTCTTTTTGCCGGTAGCTGCGCTATAGAGAGTGTGTTGCCGAAACGGTTTCAGGTGGTTGGTTTATGTCTCTGGATAATGTGCGCATCGTTCTGGTGAATACGTCGCATCCCGGCAATATCGGGTCTGCAGCGCGGGCGATGAAAACCATGGGGCTTTCACAGCTTGTGCTGGTGGAGCCCAAGGCCTTTCCTGCGCCGGAAGCGGTGACCCTGTCGTCAGGGGCGACGGATATCCTCGATAACGCCGTGGTGTGTGCCACGCTGGAGGAGGCCGTGGCTGACTGTGGTCTGATCATCGGCGCCAGTGCCCGGGTTCGTGGAATTTCTTTACCTTTGATGGAGCCGGGAGAGTGTGCGGAAAAAGCGGTGACTGAGGCGGACAATTGCTCTGTAGCGCTGGTGTTCGGACGTGAGGATCGTGGCCTGACCAATGATGAGCTGAAGCTTTGTCACCGCCAAACCCATATTCCTTCCAATCCCGAGTTCAGTTCGTTGAACCTGGCGTCCGCTGTTCAGGTCTTATGTTATGAGTTGCGCAAGGCGAATTTGAAGCAGCAGGAAGCGTCCCTGGTGCCCGAATGCCGCACCCATGATCTGGCCAGTTCGGAGGCGATGGAGCATTTTTATGGTCATCTGCAGGAAGTGCTGGCAGATATCGAGTTTTTCAAGCACAGTAACCCCGACAAGATCATGGCTAAGTTGCGTCGTCTGTACGGGCGCGTTCGTCCTGATCGGGTTGAACTGAATATACTCAGGGGGATTCTGTCGGAAATGCAGGTTGCGATCGGTAAGCAGCCCGCCGGCGGAAGAAAGGAAACACAATCGGTCTGAAGCCTATGTTTGAGCGAATACGTGAGGATGTCAGCAGTGTCTTTGCCCGGGATCCGGCGGCACGCAATACGTTTGAAGTCCTGACCAACTATCCGGGGCTGCATGCCCTGTTGTTGCACCGGCTGGCCCATAAGGTCTGGCTCGCGGGGTTCAAATGGCTGGCCCGATGTATTTCCACGTTCAGTCGCTGGTTGACCGGTATTGAAATCCATCCGGGTGCGACTATCGGCCGACGTTTTTTCATTGACCACGGTATGGGTGTTGTCATTGGTGAGACGGCTGAAATCGGGGATGACGTGACCCTCTATCAGGGTGTCACCCTGGGTGGTACGACCCTCAATAAAGGCAAGCGTCATCCAACACTGGGTAACGGTGTGATTGTCGGTGCCGGCGCCAAGGTGTTGGGGCCGTTCACGGTGGGCGCCAATGCCAAGGTGGGGTCTAATGCGGTGGTGACCAAGGCGGTACCGGAAGGGGCGACCGTGGTGGGTATCCCCGGGCGTATTATCCGCAAGCGCCACGTGGATGAAGCCCGGCGTCAGGCCATGGCAGAAAAAATGGGTTTCGATGCCTATGCCGTGACCAGCGACATGCCTGACCCGACAGCCCAGGCGATCACGGCCATGCTGGATCACCTCCATGCGGTGGAATTCCGGATTGAAACCATGTGCCAGGCCCTGCGTGAGAAAGGTGTGGACTGTGGTGAGGCCGGGTTGCCCAAGCTCAAGGATGAGGATTTTGAGTCTGTTTCCGTGAAGCAGCATAAGGCGCCTGCTACAGAAGGTGCCTGATTGTTGGTCGTTGCCATCTTCCTGTGGAGTGGGGCGGTTTTGCGCTACTTCGCAGGGAGACTGCGTCTATATCCTGCTGTAATTTACTTTTTCTCTGTTATAATCCGCAGCGCTTAAAACCTGTCTGTTGCACCGTGTTGGTTTCCACCTATGCGTGTTTAGTTGCCAATGACAAGAGGAATCGACCGCTTAATTCTGAATTCGTTAGGGCTTCTGGCGGTCGGGTTAGGTTTAATACTTGACTAATATGGTCGGGTATTTGATACTTACCCTCGGATTTACTGTTTTACTGCCGGGGGAGTGATTTACAATGCGTCTGACGACTAAAGGCCGTTATGCGGTCACCGCGATGCTGGACCTGGCACTGCATGCTGGTGAGAAGCCAGTCGCTCTGGCGGACATTTCCGAGCGCCAGGGAATCTCTCTTTCCTATCTTGAGCAACTGTTTGCACGCCTGCGTCGTAATACGCTGGTAAGCAGTGTGCGTGGCCCCGGTGGCGGTTATTGCCTGAGTCGGAGCAGCGAGGAAATCTTCGTTGCTGAAGTCATTGATGCGGTCAATGAGTCCGTGGATGCCACCAAGTGCCAGGGTGACGGGGATTGTCAGCGCGGCGATGTCTGTCTGACCCATCACCTATGGTGTGACCTCAGCAAACAGATCCATGAATTCTTAAGCGGAATCAGTCTTGCGGACCTGGTTCGGCGCAAGGAAGTGCAGAAAATAGCCTGCAGGCAGGACGGCGAGCAGGGAGCTGATCGGTTGTTGACCCCTGAAGAGCAAGAGCAGCGGATCAACGCTGAATCGTTCTGAGACCGGTCTGACATTGAGATAACGTCGCTCTGACGAGCGAACAGCCAAGCGCACAAGAAGCAGATAAGCGCGCGGGAGATAATTCTGTATGAAACTGCCTATTTACCTTGATTACTCCGCAACCACACCGGTCGATCCGCGCGTGGCCGAAAAGATGATGCAGTGTCTGACTACCGATGGTAATTTCGGTAACCCGGCTTCCCGCTCCCATCTGTTCGGCTGGAAGGCGGAAGAGGCAGTGGAAAATGCCCGGAAGCAAGTCGCTGAACTGGTCAATGCGGATCCCCGCGAGATTGTCTGGACCTCCGGTGCGACCGAGTCCGATAACCTCGCGATCAAGGGTGTCGCCCGTTTTTACCAGAAAAAAGGGCGTCACATCATCACTTCAAAAATCGAACACAAAGCCGTGCTGGATGCCTGCCGCCAGCTTGAGCGCGAAGGTTTTGAAGTCACCTACCTGTCGCCCGACAGCGATGGTCTGATCCAGCCCCAATCCGTTGCCGATGCGATCCGGGA
Organism: Kistimonas scapharcae; assembly: GCF_039540975.1. Lineage (NCBI taxonomy): Bacteria > Pseudomonadati > Pseudomonadota > Gammaproteobacteria > Oceanospirillales > Endozoicomonadaceae > Kistimonas > Kistimonas scapharcae. The sequence goes on along the minus strand of NZ_BAABFL010000440.1, from coordinate 9,814 downwards.
AGACACCATCCTGGTGACCCTGATGCATGTCAACAACGAGATCGGCACCATCACCGACATTAAGGCGATCGGTGAAATCACCCGTGAGCGCAAGGTGTTGTTCCATGTGGATGCCGCCCAGAGTGCGGGCAAACTGCCGATCGACATGGAAGACATGAAGGTTGATCTCATGTCTTTCTGTGCCCACAAGATTTACGGACCCAAGGGGGTTGGCGCCCTCTATGTCCGTCGTAAGCCCCGTGTGCGTATTGAAGCCCAGATTCATGGCGGAGGTCACGAGCGAGGCATGCGCTCCGGCACCCTGCCTACCCACCAGTTGGTCGGTATGGGGGAATCCTTCCGTATCGCCGGTCAGGAGATGGCAGCGGAAAATGCACGGTTGCTGGCATTGCGGAACCGTTTCCTGGGTCATCTGTCCGACATGGAAGAAGTGCATGTCAATGGCAGCCTGGAGCAGCGGGTGCCGGGTAACCTGAATGTCAGCTTCGCTTTCGTGGAAGGTGAATCCCTGATCATGGCGCTGAAGGATATTGCTGTGTCCTCCGGTTCGGCCTGTACCTCTGCCAGCCTCGAGCCTTCCTATGTGCTGCGGGCGCTGGGACTCAGTGATGAGCTGGCACACAGTTCTCTTCGTTTCAGCTTCGGCCGTTTCACCACGGAAGAAGATGTGGACTATGCCGCAGACAAGGTGCGTCAGGCGGTGATCAAACTGCGCGAGCTGTCTCCCCTGTGGGACATGTACCAGGATGGTGTCGACCTGAACGCGGTCGAATGGGTAGCTCACTGACCACCTTGAGAGCCGGCCTGACCGGTCGGCGGGAGAAAAGACGATGGCTTACAGCGAAAAAGTAATCGATCACTACGAGAATCCCCGCAACGTTGGCAAGATGGATGCCTCTGACTCCCATGTGGGTACCGGCATGGTCGGTGCGCCTGCATGCGGTGATGTCATGCGATTGCAGATCCGGGTCAACGATAGCGGTGTGATCGAAGACGCCAAGTTCAAGACTTACGGCTGTGGTTCTGCCATTGCGTCCAGCTCGCTGGCGACAGAGTGGATGAAAGGCAAGACGCTGGAAGAGGCGGAAACCATCAAGAACACCACGATTGCCGAAGAGCTGGCGCTGCCGCCGGTAAAAATCCACTGCTCCGTACTGGCAGAGGATGCAATCAAGGCTGCGATTGACGACTATCGGAGCAAGCAGCAGGGAGCCTGAGCAGGCTTCCGGTGAACGGATCGGAAAGCGGCTCACCCTATAGTGGGTGAGAATGCTTTGGATCCGGGTTTGATGAACTGAGTTGTATACAGGGTGATTCATGGCTGTAACCATGACAGAGGCGGCGGCCAAGCACGTACGTCGACAATTGAATGGCCGTGGGCGCGGCATTGGTATCCGTCTCGGGGTCAAGACCAGCGGCTGCTCCGGCATGGCCTATGTGCTGGAGTTTGTTGACGAGGTCCTGGAAGAGGATCTGGTGTTTGAGAGTCATGGTGAACAGTTGTTCATTGACCCCAAGAGCTTAGGCTATCTGGATGGTACCGAGCTGGATTTTGTCCGCGAAGGACTGAATGAGGGCTTCCAGTTCAATAATCCCAATGTGGCCAGTGAGTGTGGCTGTGGAGAGAGCTTTAATGTCTGACCATCAGGCTGGGCTCAATCTTCAGCAGAACTATTTCGAATTGTTCCAGATGCCCATGGCGTACGATGTTGACCACCAGGTACTGGATACCCGTTATCGTGAGTTGCAGAAGGCGGTGCATCCTGACCGTTTTGCTGCGCAGGGAGAGCAAGGGCAGCGTCTGGCTGTTCAGTATGCAGCCTTTGTGAATCAGGCCTACGATACATTGCGGTTGGCGTTGTCACGGGCTATTTACCTGCTTGAGCTGGAAGGTGTTAACGTTAACTCGGATCGCCATACGGTCGCTGACTCAGCATTCCTGATGCAGCAGATGGAGCTTCGCGATGAGTTGATGGCGGTGCGCGACAGTGTCGATCCTGAAGCGGCACTTGCTCAGCTGCTGGATGAAGCACGGCAAATGCTGGCAGCACTGGAAATCGATTTTGTTGGTAGCTGGACAGAACGGGCTGATGACAGCCTTCGGCAGGCGGCCAATATCACCCATAAAATGCATTTCCTGGTGAAGTTCATTGCTGAAGCTGAACAGCTTGAAGAGGAGCTGTTGGACTACTGATGAAGCGATCGGGTTGAACCGTTGGGTTGACCCGGTAATAAAGATCACGGCTTTCGGCTGGACTCTCTGCATCATACGGATATTATCCCTGCATATTTTTCATTCCTGTAGCGATTGATCGCTACAAGACGATGTACTAAAAAGGCGGCAAATGGCATTACTGCAGATTTCCGAGCCCGGCCAGAGCCCGGCGCCTCACCAGCAGAAGCTGGCGGTGGGGATTGACCTGGGCACCACCAATTCGCTGATTGCTTCTGTCCGCAGTGGCGTAGCGGAAACCCTTCCTGACCATGACGGTGATGTCATCCTTCCATCTGTTGTGCATTACGGAGATCAAGTCACCGTGGGTCGTGACGCCAGGGTAAAGGCAACCACTGACGCGCGGAATACCATTGTTTCTGTCAAGCGGCTGATGGGGCGCGGTCTTGCGGATGTGAAAACATTGGGTGATGTCATGCCCTTCGATTTTGTCGACAGTGATGAGGGCATGCCGTACCTGCGAACCGCAGCGGGTGATATGAGTCCGGTCCAGGTATCTGCAGACATTCTTAAGGTGTTGCGCCTTCGTGGTGAAGAGTCTCTGGGCGGAACGCTTAGTGGTGCCGTGATTACCGTGCCTGCCTATTTTGATGATGCCCAGCGCCAGGCGACCAAAGATGCTGCGCGGCTGGCGGGCCTCAATGTGTTGAGGCTGCTCAATGAGCCGACGGCAGCGGCTGTCGCTTATGGGCTGGACCAGGGTGGCGAAGGCGTTATCGCGGTTTATGACCTGGGAGGCGGCACGTTTGATATTTCTGTTTTGCGCCTGAATAAAGGTGTCTTTGAGGTGTTGGCCACCGGCGGTGATACTGCATTGGGTGGTGATGATTTTGATCATGCGATAGCCGGATGGTTGTTATCTCAGGCCGGAATCGACGATTCTTCATTAACGCCGGAGCGCCTGCGCCAGATATTGATGATTGCCTGTGATGCCAAAGAAGCGTTGACAGAGCAGGAAGTGGTTTCCGTCAACTTTGAGGGTTGGTCTGGTGAACTGAGTCGTGAAATATTTAATGCACTGGTTGATCCGTTGGTTGATCGTACGCTGCGTACGGTCAAGCGTGCGCTGCGTGATGCAAAGTTGAAAGTATCGGATATTAATGAAGTGGTCATGGTTGGCGGTTTAACCCGTGTACCGCGTGTGCGTGAGCGAGTGGCAGAACTGTCGGGCAAAGAACCGCTAACGTCCATTGATCCTGATCAGGTGGTCGCCATCGGTGCTGCGCTCCAGGCCGATGTACTCGTGGGTAACAAATCTGCTGATGATATGTTGCTGCTGGATGTGATTCCGTTGTCCCTCGGGCTGGAAACCATGGGTGGGTTGATGGAAAAAGTGGTGCATCGCAATACCACGATTCCCGCAGCCAGGGCTCAGGAGTTCACAACCTACAAGGATGGACAGACTGCCATGTCCATCCATGTGTTGCAGGGTGAAAGAGAGTTAATTGCTGATAACCGTTCCCTGGCTCGCTTTATCCTGAATGGTTTTCCGGCCATGCCGGCAGGCCAGGCGCGGATTCTGGTCACTTTCCAGGTGGATGCGGATGGCTTGTTGAGTGTCAGTGCCCGTGAGCAGTCTTCTGGTGTTGAGGCGGCAGTCCAGGTCAAGCCCTCCTATGGCCTGTCGGATGATGAAATCACCCGGATGATTCGGGATTCCTTTGATCATGCCTCGCAGGACAAAGATGCGCGGGTGTTGCTCGAGCAGCAGGTGGAAGCTGACCGGATTCTGGAAGCGGTCACTGCTGCGCTGGCCGTAGATGGCGAGCGGCTGTTGAGCCAGGAAGAACGTGTAGAGCTTGAGGCGGTGATGCAATCCCTTGCGGAGGTGCGTCAGGGTGTAGATGCTCAAGCCATCAAGCAGGCGATAGAGAAAATGGCCAGGGCGTCGGATGAATTTGCCGCCCGTCGGATGAATGCCGGGATCAAAGCAGCGCTTTCCGGGCATTCGGTAGATGAATTTAAGGGGTAGTAGTCAATGAGCAAGAAAACCCAGATTGTTTTCCTGCCGAATGAAGAGATCTGTCCAGAGGGCAAGGTCGTTGAAGTTGAGCCGGGTAGCACGACGATCCTGGATGCCGCGCTGGAGCATGGTATTGACATCGAGCATGCCTGCGAAAAATCCTGCGCCTGCACAACCTGTCACGTGATCGTTCGGGAAGGGTTTGATTCACTGGAGCCTTCTGATGAGCTGGAAGATGACCTGCTGGACAAAGCCTGGGGATTGGAGCATGAATCCCGGCTGAGTTGTCAGGCCATTGTGCAGGAAGAAGATCTGGTGGTAGAAATACCCCGTTACACCATCAATCAGGTGTCAGAACGACACTGAGCCATCGAAAGGGAGCAGCAAGCCATGATGTGGACAGATGTGGTGGATATCGCGATTGAATTGAGCGAGAAATATCCGGATACAGATCCCCGTTATGTGAATTTTGTCGATCTTCGTAGCTGGGTGCTGGCGTTGGAGGGCTTTGAGGACTCGCCCGATCGTTGTGGTGAGAAAATCCTTGAGGCGATCCAGATGGCCTGGATGGATGAGATGGACTGATTGTTTCGACTTGCTGTGTCAATGATGCCGGGATAATTCCCGGCATTTTTGTATCTGCAGGATGGGCGTCAGGGTCAGGGACGACGGTAACAGGACGGGGTATACTGCACGGGTCGGGAATAATAATTATACAACCGGAGACTGTTGGTCATGCGTGTGTTTCAGTCCGCAATCCTGCTTGCTGTTGTCGTGGGACTGGTGCCTGGGTGCTCTACCTGGTCAGAAGGCATTGGTCGTTCACTGAATCGTTATCCTGTCGAAGTGATTAAAACCCGCGAGGACGCTGGTTTGCGAGGGATTGTCACTCAGGTTGTCACTGAAGGGGTTCGGGAGCAGGCGGGTGAGGATCAGGATGTTGGCCTGCTGGACGTTGTGGTTGAAACCTATTCCAGTGATGGCTTGCGTATTTACGAGTGGGTGAAAGGGCCTGTCACGGATCGTCATGAAACGCTGGAAATGAAATGGGGAAATCCTGTTAAGCGTATTGTTCGGGAGGGTGGCGAAGTGACGCTGCGTCAGACATTCCGGTACGACACCCTGGGTAATATCATCAAGCTTGATCCGCCCGCCGTGGAAGATAATAAGGCCACCTATCTTGCGACGGGCGATTATCGAATGCTGCCGGGTAGTCAGGCGCAAAAACTGAGCCCCTGTTTTGATGTCGCTTATTTTGAGGATAAGCAGCTGCTTCGCCGCTGCGGCGAGGATTTCCTGCGCGTGGCTGAGCTGGATGCTGAAGGCCGTGCGCTGAGATATATGACGTTTCCCCAGGGCGTTGATCTGATTGAAAATATCCAGCTGAAAGAGTCCAGCCAAGCTGTTGAATTCAGTTATGACCCGCAAGGTCGCATGAAAAACCGGGCGAAATATGCTGAGGGCGGCTTGCTGCAGGCCCATCGTTATACCTATGGGGAGCGGGGCGAGCTGGTGTTGGAGGAGCGGGAAAGCTTCGGGTTGTATCCCAAGGCGGAGATTGTCGTTTATAAAGACTATCGTTTCGACGAGCAGGAGAACTGGGTTGAGCGTGTTATTGAATATTATCAGGTCAAAGACAAACGGCGTGTATTGAAAAAGTCTGAACGAATCAAAAGAGCAATCACCTATCAAGTGAACAAGTAAGAACGCAAGTGAACACTGTTGGAATGTTTGGGGTTTTTCTGAATATTTACTAATGGTTTACCTGTCGCGAGGGGTATAAAATCCGGCGCTTTTTTATACCTCCAGCACGCCCGGCAGGTGACCATGAAATTTCCTGGACAGCGTAAGATCAAGCACTATTTCCCCGTCAATGCAGGTAACCGCTTTGACCGGGAAAGTGTCGCTTTCTCCCATGTGAATACCTATGTGACGGGTATCGACCAGAACCTGGTGGATATCACCGCCCGTGTTGATGATGAGCTGCTGGCAGAGTTTGAGCTGCAAAAGGGTGCATCGCAGCTTATGGACAGTGAGAAGGCCAACCTGTTGTACCAGCGCCTTCAGCTGAATGATGCCATTGAGGATGAATTTGCCGGCGGCACCATTGGCAATACGCTGCACAATTACTCCATTATTGCCGATGACAGCTCCATCCTGCTGGGTGTGATGAGTGAAAATATTGTCATTGGTACGTCTGCCTACCGTTATCTCTGCAATACCAGCAGCAAGGTGGATCTCACCCATCTTCAGCCTGTGCCGGGCGCCATTGGGCGTTGTTTTGCGCTGATTACCTCGGATGGTGAGCGCACTTTCGGTATCAGTCCCGGACAGATGAATGCGCTGAGTGAAGACTATATCTCCGAAGCCGTCATCGCGGATGCCTCGGCGTTATTGCTCTGTGCTTATACCCTCGCTGATGAATCGCTGCCGATCTATGGGGCAACCCTTAAGGCCGCAGAGCTGGCCGTCAAACATGATGTGCCAGTGATACTGACGCTGGGCACCCGTCCGCTGGTCGAAGCCAAGCGTGAGACCTTTGCCCGATTTATCAGGGACTATGTAACCCTCGTTGCAATGAATGAGGAAGAGGCTGAGGCGCTCACGGGGCATGCTGATCCATTGCTGGCATCTGAAATTGTACTGGATATGGCGGATCTGGTGTTGTTGACTGCGGGGCCTGAAGGGCTTTATTTGAGTGGTTATGGAGATCGGTCCCTGTTACGCAAGACTGCCAACCCGATTCGTTCAGGAGCCATCGCGGATTTCAATGCCTACGAGTTCAGTCGTCCGATTCGTCGGCGGGATTGCTCGGAGCCAGTGAAGGTTTATGCCCAGATTGATCCTTACATGGGCGGGCCTGACAAGATCCATAATACCAATGGGGCTGGCGATGGTGCGCTGGCGGCGGTTGTGCATGATATGACCGCTAATCATTACCATCGTACGGTTTTGCCCACGTCGAGCAAGCATGTTAAACCCTTCCTGACATATTCTTCTTTTGCTCAGGTCTGCAAATACGCGAACAGGGTGAGTTATCAGGTGTTGATTCAGAATTCCCCCCGATTGACTCGGGGCTTGCCTGAGCGGGAGGACTGCCTGGAAGAGGCGTATTGGGATAGTTGAAAAGGCATTGCGGGTGGTTTTTCAATGGTGCCTGTCAATTGGTTTTCTGTTCTTCACGATAGAAAAAAACTGATGACAATTCCGCTGAAACTGGTCAGTCTCAGCGGTTGTTATTTGTCAGGAAAGATGAGTCGTGAAGCGCAAGCCTTTTACTCTGGGGGAGGTTGAGGTAGCTGCCGGTGAGCACCGGCAGATTGCTTTACCCACCATGGCCCTGCCGGGGCAGACTGAAGCCATGATGAACGTCCATGTGTTCCATGGGCGTCGTGAAGGCCCCGTGTTGTTTGTCAGTGCGGCGGTGCATGGGGATGAGGTCAATGGTGTTGAAATTATCCGACGCCTGCTCAATTACTATCAACTGAAAAAGCTGCGTGGCACCCTGCTGGTCGTGCCGCTGGTCAACCCTTACGGGTTTATGAACCGTTCCCGTTATCTACCTGACCGTCGAGATCTCAATCGATGTTTTCCCGGTTCCGAAACCGGTTCGCTGGGCGCACGCCTGGCGGATGCCTTCCTGCGTTATGTGGTGGCGGTGTCTGATGTGGGTATCGACCTGCATACCGGCAGCGCGCACCGCACCAATCTACCGCAGATTCGGGCTCGCCTGGAAGATGAATGCACGAGTGAGCTGGCAACGGCATTCCGTGCGCCGGTCATGATTAATACGGCCATTCAGGATGGCTCCCTGCGCGCGGCGGTATCAGGGCACAATGTGCCGGTATTGCTTTATGAGGCTGGCGAAGCGTTACGTCTTGATGAGGCTGCGATCCGTATCGGTTTGCAGGGTGTTTTGAATGTCATGCGTCATTTAGGGATGTTGCCAAAGCAGACGGCAAAACGCAGCGCTGAGCGTGAGACGATCAGGGCTTACCGCTCCCGTTGGATGCGGGCGCCATGCAGTGGTCTGTTCCGCTCTGTCAGAGGATTGGGTGATTTTGTCCGCAAGGGGCAAACGCTGGGCTATGTCTATAATCCGGCTGATAATACCGATGTCGCCGTGGCCTCCCAGCTTGAAGGTGTCATTATCGGTAAGAGCCATATGCCGGCAGCCTATGAAGGGGATGCGGTATTCCATGTGGCCACCGTGACCGATGCGGAAGATGTTGAAGAAGTTGGCAGTGTTGACAGCTGGCTTGACAATGACCGTCTGGGATTGATGGATACGGAGTACAATGATTTCCTGATGTAATATCAGATGAAAAAACGCAACAAGGCAGGGGAGTCTCTCAGGGTTGACCTGTCTTGTTGCGTTTTGCTTAATGGATATTTATTCACGACTGTAGCCTCTAACAGTTAAGTTATCCATTGTGAACTAAAGCATGCACTTGTTGTCAGTTTTTTAGTTGGTGATAGAAATGAAACTCTAGCGTATTAATTTTAAGGGGGGTGCTATGAATGTTTCTCGGCAGGCAAGAAGCGATCAGTGGTATCAGGATGCATTAGTTCATTTTGTTAGGGTTGCTCAAGCTTCAGGTAGTAATCGACTGGAAAAAACGTCGTTATCTGATGAAAGTTATGATGTTAAATCTGTTCCTGTGAAGGGTGAATTGTCAGATGTTATCGGTGTTAAATCACTGTCGCCAGAAAGGCGTTTCAATAACATGGAGATAAGAGTTCACTTGAGGAATGTCATCAAATACTTTGTCAATCAATGTCCGTTTTCTGTGGCAAGGGCAAGCATGGAGAACTTGCTTCATGATAATGAGCGTATGCATGATTTATCTGGATTAATGGCTATGTATAAAATAAAGCATATTTTTGAAAAAATGGACGGTAGTTTAGACGGATGTGATTTTAAGGGTGGCTTGCTTCTACGGGTTCGTAGGGCTAAAGAGCGCTTGTCGGCCCAGTATCAATACGTAAAGAATCTTGTGAGTAGCCATTTTTTGGATTGGCAAGGTGAGTATTCTGATTATTATAAAGAGCGTGAGGCATTTGATGAGCTTTTGTTATGTGATAAGAGAATGAGAGAGTTGTGTGAAAATGTAGAAGCAGTAAAGAATACTGATGAATATTTAGGTATGAGGGAATTTGTTGAAAAGTTTGAAGCTAAATTTTATAAGAAAACAGTGAAGCGTATATTGAAAGGTGATCTTTTTTTGTTGCCGTTGGAATTACGGGGGAGGATTTCTGGATTTGAGGGCGAAGTCGATATAATTGCTGGGCAGATTTCTGAGCTTAATGAAAGAATTGAAGCGCTGCGCAATAAATTGTTTGGTGGGGATCTTTCTGAGGGTAATCGTTTTCAGAGTGAGCAGGAGACTCGAAGTGATAGTAGCTTATCAGCAATTTCTATATAGCTACTCTTGTTATTTGATTGTTGCGTTGTTGGGGCTTAAAAGGTGTTTTAAAAGACTGAACTTTATTTTTGATTGTAATAGGTAAGTTGTATGGATAGTGCAAAAAGAGTCCTGATTACCACTGTGGCTCAGCCAGCTTGAGAAGCCTTGCTGGCATGGGGCAGGTTCGCGCAGCCATGTAACCCAGCCTTG
>NZ_BAABFL010000439.1:0-24163 GCF_039540975.1 Kistimonas scapharcae | reverse complement strand
GCTACTTGGCACCTTTCAAGTATGAACAGGAACTTGCCAAGGCAGCGTAAAAAAGTGTCCGGAAAACTCTTGCCAGATCACTTCATGCATACCAGGAGCAGGAGACGATACGGGCACCACAACAGTAGACGGTGGTTCGACCACAATATACGTATTCCCCTGACGCTGGTAATACACGTTGTCGGCCACGTAGTAGGTAACACCGGTAACCACCAGTGACCGCCAGCCAACGGGAAGAACTGCCACCCTCACACCAAGTGCGGGTCTGACCACTGGGGGTCCAGGGCGATAAGCAGGGTGCCGATGTCCAGGCCCCACACCGTGCATCGGTGCGGTATGAGCAATGCCTGAAATCCCAAAAAGTAACAACGGAACCACAAACAGCGACAAACGATGAAAATTCATGCTTTGATTCCTCTTTGAAACCTCTATGACACATCCCGTTTTGCAACGCAATCCATACTCTATAGGCATCATGATCAATGAATGCATGGGTAAGTTGTCATAACTGTATCAGGTTGTATCAAACTGCCTCTGCGTTGCTCCTGACGAAAAGCCAAGAAGCAATTTTTCATGTGTTTATTTTGATCAACCCTTTTTATTCATCTTGTTAATAACGTCAAATGTCTTTTATTGCCTGGTCAGTAATGGAAAAATACTGCCTGCCATATAAGACATAAGACGTTAAATAATGAGACGTTCCTTATTCGCAGTCGTGTTGCTGACACTACTGTCGCATTCCGCCTATGCCTACGTAAGCAATACCATCCAGCCTCCACAAACCTTTAGTCAGGCAAAGAAGGTGGCTGCCAGGTTATACGAGGACAACCCTTTCACTTTCTACTGCGGCTGCCCGCAATACCAACAGGGCAAAAAGCTGATACCCGACCTCAACGCCTGTGGCTATCAGGTTCGCAAACAGGAAAAACGCGCATCACGCGTAGAGTGGGAGCATGTGGTTCCCGCCTGGAACTTTGGCCACCAGCTGCAATGCTGGCAACAGGGAGGCCGCAAGAATTGCTCAAAGAAAAGCCAGCAATTTCGAACCATGGAAGCGGACTTACACAACCTGGTGCCAGCTGTTGGTGAGATCAACGGCGACCGCTCAAATTACCGCTTCAGCCTGTTGCCACAAACCCAGGGACAATATGGCCAGTGTGCCTTCAAGGTCGATTTCAAAGCAAGAAAGGCGGAGCCTCCACCGGCAACACGGGGCATGATCGCCAGAATTTACCTGTACATGGCCGATGAATACAAACTGCGACTAAGCCCGCAGGATCGTAAGCTATATGAAGCCTGGGACCGTACCTGGCCGGTGTCTGCGTGGGAAGAAGAACGGGACAAGCGAATAGGCCAGATTACCGGAAAGCGTAACCCTTACGTCGACAGACGCATAAAGGAAAACACGCTACTCTCAAACCGTTGGGAGTAGCCATCAACATAACCAGTAACGCTAAGGAAACTACATCATCCGATGCTTGTCACATTGAGATTTCAGTAATGGCCTCTCCATGGGGGAAACTCAAGCCTAGATTATGAAATTATGAATATCATACGGTGGCTGCACTTAGTCTATCGAACAAAGCGGGGAAGCCAGTCTGACCAACTTCGCATGTCTAAATAAGTCAGGATTATTCGAGCGTTTTAACAGGAGCAAGGAGAAGGCAGTTTCTAAACACGCTGAAACTACCTTGGACATCTAGTTGGATATTTTACCGGGAATCATAACCGCCGTGCGGCACTCAGGATAACTGCTGCAGATCCAGGCTTCACGCCCGGCATGCTTCCCTTGCTTCAGGGTATGACGCGCCATGCCGCCGCCACACTTGCCGCAAATCCGGGTTTCAGGCTGCTTCGGTTGTTCACTGACAGCCTTGCGTACGGAAGCAGAGCCGATCACTTCGCTACCCTGATTGCCGTGCTCAATACCCGTCGCGATATAAACATCATCCCGTAATGTCCGTACATCCAGCAGGCCACCTGTCTCATAGACCAGCAGCGGAAGGCCAGCCTTGTCAAACCAGACCCGCATCTGATCAATGCGCCGACGTCCTTTCTTGGTACTGCGATCCGCCAGCAGAATTGCGCAACGTGGCGCCAGTGAGCGACGTTCACACAACAGGATATCAACACGAGCCTTTCGAAAGCGTGCAGACATCGGTCGCTGCTGTTCATCGGTAAAGAGTATTTCACCCAGCACAGGATTTCGGAACAGACAGAAATGCTCCCTTACTGCCACATCCAGCAGGCCATAGAATGAACGTTCCGAACCATCAAAGAATGGTTTGCGAATATGCACGCCGGTGTCCCTGCGTATGCGCGAGACGACGGCCACTGCTAGGGTCGCCAACAGTGCGATACAAACGACAATAGCGATATAGGGGATTTGGGTTTCAATCATCATGCTATCCATTTCAGTGTCGTTTCCCAAGCTTTCGGTACATTATCCATAAAAACCGCACTGCTCATAAATAGTACAACAGTTTCTGTCGTTATTCGCCAGTCTCAATGCCCAGCGCTTCCGGCAGTGTAGCTGGCGCAATAATCCGGATACGCTTCTCCCGGCTCAACTCTCCCCCGATAATCTCAATATTCCGGCGCGAAACACCAAAGCATTTCGCCAGAAATTTCATCAGGTATACATTGGCTTTGCCTTCCACCGGCGGCGCCTTGATCCGGATTTTCAGGCTGTCGCCATGCAGTCCGGCAAACTCATCCTTACTGGCCCTGGGCTGCAAATGACAGGCTATCACAAGGTCTTTACCCTGCCAGCGATAAAACGACATACAACTTCTCCACTGACGAACATCACCGTTCCCTGTAGTATCGGTAAATAACCCGACCACTGAATACTATCAGAAAGCTAACCGGCACCAAGTCAGTATTCCGGTCATTGATGCCCGTCAACCCGAAACAGTGATGCAGTCACTACCATGAGAATAAACGGGGAGGAGAACCGAATGCAGGAATTCAGAAAAATTCTGGTCGCCATTACCAACGCCCATACCAGCAAGGCGGAACTGTCGCAAGCCATTACTCTGGCAGCCGACAACCAGGCAGAACTGACCTTCGTTAGCATTGTTCAGCCGGCCTGGTTTGAAAACCCATTGCTCTCACGGGATGACTTTCAGTCCTTCTGGGATGAACATCTGCTGGCCATCGCACAACCCGCCATGGACGCAGGCATATCAGTGACCACACGGCAGATCTGCGGCCATCCATTTCACGAAATAATCCGCTTGGTGGAAACCGAGGGATATGATCTTGTCGTCAAACTGGCGGAGCCGAGTGGCGTCTTTAACAGACGACAACTGACAGGCAATGACCTGAACCTGTTACGACGCTGCCCCTGCCCGGTCTGGATGATGCAGGATGAAAACAACACACAAACGTCACAGACGCCCGTCATTCTCGTCGCCCTCGACACCAGCACCGATACGCCGGAACAAATCGCCCTCAACCGAAAACTGCTGGCCTGCGCAGACCACCTGGCCCTGCAGGAAAAAGCCAGCCTGCATGTACTGCATGTCTGGGACCTCTATGGTGAAGATCGCCTTCAGGGGCCTTTCATCAATATGTCCCGCGAGCAGGTCAATGAACTGCTGAAGGAAACGGAAACCACCAACCAGGATCGTCTCAACGCCCTGGTCACCACCAACGGCATCGGTGATGCGGCACAATGCCACCTGGTAAGAGGCCGTGCATCCCACGAAATCCAGAAGCTGGCAGCATCCATCAAGGCTGACCTGATAATCATGGGCACAGCGGGACGAACCGGGCTGGCCGCCTTTGTTATTGGCAATACGGCAGAAAACGTCTTTGCCGGGGTCGATTGTTCCATTCTGGCCATCAAACCCGACGCCAAAAACCATCAGGACATCAGTATAGAAAAAGACACCAATAACTAGGTTACCGCAGAAACCCACGGGGAAACTGTTTCATGAAACGCTGGTCTAGCCAATGCTTCCAATGCCAGACCCAGCGTCCCGACACAGTGACAGCTCCCCGTGCCCCAATCGCACGACCATCCGCCATGTTAAGAAGTGCCAGGGACTGGCGTTGTGGCTTATAGGCGATAGTGCGTTTGCCCATCAGCAGATGTCGCAGGTTGACTTCCAGTACTGCGGCATGGCGAACGGCATAAACACCTGATTTCGGATGTGGTTGTGACGACAGCGTTGCTATATCACCGGCAGCAAAGACATTTGGATGACTGAGTGAGCGCAGGGCATTGTCCACCCGTACAAAGCCCTGTTCATCAAGCGAGAGGCCACTGCCCTGCAACCAGCCATCAGGTCGTGCCGAAGTACACAGCACTACTGCATTCAGGAATATTGTTTTACCCTGCCCGTTTTGCAAGCCACCCGGAACCAGAGACGCCTGAACATTTTCATGCAGCCGTATATTCCGAGCAACCAGTTGCTCACGGACATACTGTTGTACGGTGAGGGGATACCCGGACAATAATCCACCGGCTCCCACCAGATGGGTGGTAACACCGGGAAAGCGCTGACAGAGACGCTGCTCAAGCGCCAACGCCACTTCGGCACCTGCGGCCCCCAACCCCAGCACTCCAAGCGCAAAATACGGCAAGACCGGTAGCTGCACTTCAAGATCTTCCAACCATGACAGGAATTGCTTAACAGGTTTCACACCTATCACGGTCATACCCCGGTCAGACTGACCAAAACCCTCGGGACTCTGTGGCAATGAACCGGTGTTGATGGATAACCAGTCATAATGAAAACCTCGGCCGCCATCGATACTGAGAATGGCATTGTCAGCATCCAGTTTAACGGCATGCCCCTTAACAAACTCACACCCTGCAAGACGACACAGCTCCGCCAAATTGATATGCATTTCATTGGGCTGGTATTGCCCGGCAATCAATCCTGGCAACATGCCGGAATACGGGGTATATCGATCAGGCGACACCATCACCACCTGTGCATCAGGCAGGGGTTTACGGATCAACTGATGCAACAATAAGGCATGAGCATGGCCGCCCCCTGCGAGAACAATCGTTTTATTCGTCACCGTGCCCCCTTCCTCTGTTGCTTTGTTGCCTGTCGGGAACGGGTTGTCTGACCCGGTTTATTACCGGAGGTTTGCTGTTGTCGATTACCCAGCTGATTGTCGATAAAGACCCGGCATGCCTCAAAACTAGAGGTAATATCGTCTGACAAAGTCAACTGTCGCTCCTGCGCAAGTTTTCGGGCAAGCCCCAGCATTTTAGGTGTCGGTGCACGGTTCTGTGACGCCTGAGCCTGATGGGTATCAATAAACGTACTGCAGGCCCGCCGATCCGTCAGCGCATTATCGGGTAACGGCACACCCGCCTGCCGGCTGATACTACGCGCATAAGCCACCATTTTTGGTGTTGGCGTACCACTGCCGGAAAAACGCGTACGACTCTGGACACTGACTTTATCCGACAGCGAACCCTGCAATTCCTGCAACCAGTTCTCTAACCGGTCAATTTGCCGGTAAACAAAACGATCCCGCTTTTCACAGGCCAGGTTGTCATCATTCCGCAATTCGCACACCCGGGTCAGGTAATCCTCCCAGACAGCTGTCGTTTCAGCACTGGTCATCCAGACCGGTAGCCACTCCACCAGCGATTCACCACTGGCCGTTGACTCAAGACGACTGCCTTTACGCACAATGAATTTACGTGCCAGTAAGGTTTCAAGGATGGTACTTCGGGTCGCTGGCGTACCGATACCAGCACTTTCCCGCAGGATACGCCGCAGTTGCGGATCTTTGACAAAACGTCCCACCGTTTTCATTGCCTTGATCAATGTACGATCGGTGTAATACGCCGGTGGTCGTGTAGTGCGGGTCACGGTGTCCACCTGCTTCAAGGGTGCCGGCATCCCCTGCTGTGCCGCAACAATCGCCTGATAAGACGCTTCAGCCTGCTCATCATCACGACGAGGAAAAGCCTGCATCCAGCCTGGATCAACCACCTCGGTACGAGAAGCCGTAAAACGACTTGCCGCATGCCCCAGCATATCCGTCACCGGAACCTGAAATGCCAGTTTCTGCTCCCGCAGGCTGGCCGCGGGCCAAAGCGTCTGAATATAGCGCCTTGCCACAATGCGATACGCCATCTGCGCCTCACGGCTCATGGACGACAGATTGGCCGCTTTGCGGGTAGGAATGATGCCATAGTGTTCCATCGGCTTGCTGGTGAAGCAGGCTGGCTTCCTGGCGGGATAGCGTTGATGGTTTCCGTCGTGTATATCACGAGCCATCTGTGCCTGCCGGGAAAATTCAGGCAACTGCGTCAAGTGCTCAAGTACCGGATTGCGCTCATCAGGCGCATACAGTGAATCCGGTAACTCTGCATGTTCTGTTCTGGGGTACGTGACCAGTCCATCATTATAGAGTTTCTCCAGCACTTTCTGTGCAGCAGCAGCCGTCATACCGCAAACGTTGTGCATCTCCGCCTGGAACTCAGCCAGATCACACGGCAATGGAGGGTTACGCTGACTGTTGCGTTCTTTGTTCTGAATAACTGTTGCCTGATCGCCCGCCTGCAGCAACCGCTGCTTGAACGCCTGTACTTCGTGTTCGCCGGTGAACAATGGCGTGTCCAGCGGTTCCGGGTCGCCGTCTTTGGCAATACGACGACTGGGTTCCCAAGTGACACCGACGGGTGCAACATCCATGATCTCTGCCGTGACAGGGGGATGGTAACGAGCCTCTATCAACTGCGCAGAAACCGCAAAATGCCCGTTAATCAGGAAGTGATCTTTCGGCACAAAATTCCGGATTTCACGACAACGCTCTACCACCAGTGCCAGCGTGGGCGTCTGCACCCGTCCGACCGAAACAACTGATTCACGTCCTCCACCTTGTCCCAGGTTCGGCCCCATGGCGCCGCCCCGGGCATAAAAGGTCAGCGCTCGTACTGCGAACTGGTAGCTCCAGTCAGCCCTCGCCCGGGCCTCTGATGCCCGGAACCATGACTTCATTTCATCGCCGCCTTTCAGTCGCGCAAACGTGTTACGCACAGCCTGTCTGTCCAGCCCGTCCACCAGCCAGGCATGACGCACCGGGCCACAATAGCGACAGGCTTCCAGCAGATGCCAGGCAATGGCGGTGCCTTCACGGTCAGGGTCAGTGCTGACAATGACTTCGCTGGCCTGCCGGAGCTGATCCCGAATGACTTTGTAGTATTGCGCCGGTGTTTTCCCCCGACTGCTGCGGCGTGTCAGCCGCAGATCAAACTGGCGGGGGATCGGCAACAGGGTGGCAGGATTGTTCCAGGAGGCATCCGGCTTCAATTCCTGGGGTTCACGGATTTCCAGCAGGTGGCCAGACGCCCAGACCAGCGCTACCGGCTGCCCTTCCAGCGTACCGGTCGCCAGATCCTTCTGCATCCGCCAGCCCATAGCCGTCGCAATCTGCTGCGCCTGGTCACGCTTTTCCGCGATAATGGTGATGGTCACGGGGTTCCTTACAAGCACTGAGTCTTAATATAAGAGGGTATTTTATCCCGGCAGGGCGAACAATATAGAGTAAGGAACCGTGACGGGACACCTGTCCTCCCGTTAAACTGCCATCAAAAGGCCAATGACAATAATCTTCAACAATGCCGGCACTGCGTTTCTTTTTATTATCGTTCCTGGGCCTGTTGCTGACCGGGTGCTTATCACACCGTGATAACCTGATGGTGAACCATCTTTCATCTTCACTGGACGCCTACCCTGAGGTTTTGCAGACCCGCTACTTTCCTCTGCAAACACTCCAAGTGTTGTCGACACAAGGCCAGACGCTGCGGGTTTACATTGAAGGTGATGGGCATGCCTGGGCCAGTCGCCGCCGTCCTTCACTGGATCCAACACCCTATAACCTGATGCTTATCGACCTCATGCGTCGGGATAACTTTTCAGACCGTGTCTACCTAGCCCGTCCCTGCCAGTTTGTATCGAGTGAAAACTGCAAAATTCCAGTCTGGACCAGCCTGCGCTACAGCCAACCGATGGTGGATACACTTAACGAAGCCCTTGATCAGCTAAAAGCAAAAGGACCATATAGCAATATTGAGCTGATAGGTTTTTCCGGTGGGGGAACGCTTGCCCTGCTAATGGCTACCAGCAGAACCGATATCATTTCCATAAGAACTGTCGCAGGCAATCTGGATCCAGCATTTGTGAACCAGTTTCATAAGGTCAGCCCAATGCCTGACAGCCTCAATCCTATCGATTTTTCCAACAGGTTGGCGTCAATACCGCAGCTGCATTTTATTGGTGGAAAAGATACAGTGATTACGCCAGCAGTCTATGATCACTACCAGTCATCTTTCAGCAAACAATATTGTCTTTCACGTTATGTGAAACCCTCTGCAGGACACAACACGGGCTGGGAGCAATCCTGGCCGGAACTGCTTGAAATACCGGTTAAGTGTCGTCAATAAACTAACAACATAAACGCCAGACACGCACAGGAAGACATGATTCTGAACGTTTGACTCATCTACGAAATCATCTACTTTTTTAACTGCTTTTACTGCTTCCCAACGACTCTCCGGCAGAACCTTTTCTGCTAATAGCAGAGAGATCACCTTCTCTATCATCGGTACAACACCATGCAACTGCCCAAAACCTGTGTCGCGGTTTACAAAACCCATCATTCCGCCGATGACGCCGTTAAACGTCTGTCGAAAGCCGGCTTTGACATGAAAAAAATCTCGGTCGTCGGTAATGACTACCATACGGAAGAACATGTCGTCGGTTATTACAACACCGGTGACCGGATGAAAGCCTGGGGAAAAATGGGCGCCTTCTGGGGCGGTATCTGGGGCATTCTGTTTGGCGCGGCTTTTTTTGTGATTCCCGGTGTTGGCCCCATGGTGATTGCCGGACCACTGGTATCAGCCATTATCGGTGGACTGGAAGGGGCTGCCGTAGTGGGCGGCCTTTCAGCGCTGGGGGCAGGTCTCGCCAGCTTTGGTATTCCCAAAGACAGCATCGTACGCTATGAACAATCGCTTTCTGCTGGCAGCTTTCTGGTACTGCTGCATGGTACCGAGGAAGAAGTCGCTAAAGGGTCAAAACTGCTCATGGAAGTGACAGACAATGAAGCCGTCGATATTCACGAGAGAGACGAGTAAACAAGAATCGCTGCGGCTGGAACAATCAATGGTCAGCCGCAGAATTGTTGATCAGGGTAAAATCAGGCGAAACAACGCGCCCCCCATCGTCGAGGTATTGATTACCAGTTTACCGTCATAACTCTCCACGAGATCCAGTACGACAGCCAGACCGATACCCTGTCCAGGACTCAGGCAGTCAGCCCGAACGCCCCGTTGAAGCACCTGTTCACGCTGATCATTTGCAAGCCCGGCGCCATCATCCTCAATCACCAGCACCAGGTTGCCTGATTCCCTTCCATTGTTATCCACTGGCTGTACATAGCCACCGATTCGCACACGCTGCTGACAAAACTTGAAGGCGTTCTCCAGTAGATTACCCAGTATTTCCAGCAAGTCGTTTTCATCGCCATGGAAAAGGCAGGCGGCATCCAGGTTCACCTGCACCGACACCTGCTTGTCCCTGTAGACTTTATCAAGCGTACGACAAAGATCATGTACAAGAGGGGACACCTGTACAGCCTGACGCATCAGCCCCTTACGACCGGTGACTGCCCGGTGCAGGTGATACCCGATGATCTGGTTCATGCGATTGATCTGCTCCATCATCGATTGGCGCAGCTCGGGCATCGACTGTCGATCAGGCCCATCCTGAATCCCAAGGGTGTTTCCAACACTCTGTAACACCACCAACGGTGTTTTCAGACTATGGGCAAGATCATCCATAGTGGTGCGATAACGCTCCCGTTGCGTTTTTTCTGATAACAGCAGAGTGTTAATACTGCCGGTCAGACAGCGAACTTCGGATGGGAAATACCCGTCAAGCTGCTCTCGAGAACCCGATTCAATCTCCCGGATCTGCTGAATGACCCGGCGAAACGGCTTCAGCGACCACCAGAGTGCCAACCAGAACGTCGCGAGAATGACCAGAGAAACAACACCCATCCAGAGCAGCAGGTGGTTTTCAAAGACACTGATAATGTCGAAATAACGCTGGGCTGGCACAACTGTCACAAAGCTGTATCCCAGGGAATCCTGCCCCACCGGCACATCAATTTCGTAGATCAGGAATTCTTCCCCTTCCAGCTCCATGATGTTGAAGGTGACCCGTTTTTCCAGATTGAAATCCGGTACATAGGGTATGCCTTCCCCCATGGTGGAGATGGACTGCCAGACCAGTCTGCCATTTTCATCGTAAATATAACCACGCAGCTTTTCACCGGGTGTATTAAAGCGATTATCGGTCAACGTCTCAGGCATGATCAGATGACCGTTTTCTTCCCGCGCCGCCGCCGCCAGCATGGCGTTGGCATTGGCGGCCAGCTGTTCCCGGGCAGCTTTGTCGAGAGTGCTGTTGAACGAACTGAGTACGGCAGCCAGCACCAACCCCAAAAACAACAACAGCAAAGACGCAACAGCCAGCGTCATGCGCCCCTTGAGGGATTCAATCAGTGGCATGGCAGATCAAACCGGTAGCCCTGACCGCGCACGGTGACAATCGGGTTTATCCCCGAGTACTTTTCAAGTTTCTTACGTAGGCGGTTGATCAACACTTCCAGTACGTTGCTGTCCGCTCCGTGGTTATTACCGTAGATCTGATCTTCCAGAATCGTGCGCGATAACACTTTCTGGTGATTGCGCATCATGTATTCCATCAAAACATATTCATAGGCCGTCAATGACACCGGTTCATTGCTGACAAAAAATGTCTTGGTCAAACTGTTAATACTGAACGGCCCGACCTCAATCATCGGTTGTGAGAAACCCGCCGAACGCCGAACCAGCGCATTCAAACGGGCTTTCAACTCCTCCAGCTCAAACGGCTTGACCAGATAATCATCGGCTCCGGCATTAAGGCCATCGACCTTGTCACGCCAGTTACTTCTTGCCGTCAGGATAAGGATCGGCATGGCATTCCCCTCAGACCGAACCTGACGGATCAAATCCAGACCACTGATACCCGGCAGGCCAAGATCCACGATGGCAACGTCCGGGTGATAATCCATCAGGTAATGCCGGGCAGCTTCACCATCCGTTGCACCGAGCGTGCAGTGTCCATCATTTTCCAGCTGATAGCGCAGATGGTGCAGCAACAGTTCTTCATCTTCGACAACAAGTACATTCATGATCCGGCTCCGGCGATCAACAGCGTAATAATGATCGAGGTAAACACCGGGGTTTAACGGAACGGCATCTGCTTGCAGACGTAGTAAGTCGCCCTGGGCTTATCGTCATAGTTCAAGTCGATCACACCAAACAACAGCTTCTTGGGCGGGATATAGATATGGACATAATTAGCCCCCTTAGCTTCGGCGATCGATAACGTCTGCTCAGAATCCGCATAGAAACCGAGAAGCATACCGGTATCGGTATAGCGCTGAAGCAGGCTCTGCTCGAGCGTCTCATTATGCACCATACGGCACTCGGATACCGGCTCCGGTGGAAACTGGCCGATCAAGATCTCACGACCGGTTTCGGTATAACGGGTTTGCGTCGTCAGTTTGGCGCAGCCGGCAAACAACAATGTCACCGATAAAACGACTAATAATTTTTTCATGGTGTTACCTTGGAAAGTCTGTCTATGTTGTGGAGTACAAAGGGAAATGCATCGCAACCGGCATCGGACATTCTGTTGTATCGGATTTCATCGCCAAACGCGGTTCATTTCTATTATAACCCTGTCGTCCGAGATCAGGCCGTTAAACGACCTGATCCAAAACAACAACCCAAAGATCAGAAGTGGTAGTTAATGGCCAGATAAGTCAGTTTCTGGTCTTTAAGCTTGAACTTATACTGATCACCGTCGACGTTGAATTTCACTGAGTTGTTCATCTTGGTATAGCGATAGCCCAGCTCTGCAGAAAAATGCTCACCGAGTTCTTGAATCAGACCCAGCTGAACACCGTACACCAAGGCGTTGTCTTTCTTGGATCCTTTCTCAGACTGTGCAGAATTTGACACCTGATACGCACCTTTGAATTCTGCTTCCATCTGGTTCATGCCCAATGTACCACCAACAAAATATTTGGTTGTCTGCATACTGAACAAGTTATCCACATAGTCGGCAGAGAAACTGAATTCGCGATTTTCTACTTTGTAGGTTTCCTTATAGCTTATGCCCGGGAGAGCACCGCTTTCACTGGCTTTTACGCTACCGGTACCCAATGTGGCATAAACCCGGACATTTTCGTTCAGGTATTGGCCAAGTCTCAGCGCACCAAAACCAGGATCATCCAGTTTGCCGGCAACATTTCGATCACTTGGATACGTGGCTTTTTCGCCACCTTCCTTCACGGAGATATCTTGCTTGACAGTACCGATGGCGGCACCGGCAAACCAGTCACCGGCCATTGCAGAAGAAGAGGCTGCTATACAGGCTGCAGCTAGAACACTTGCTGTAAACGGTTTAAACATGTTTCCTGGCCCCGGATTACTATCTTATTTGATATATGTTGAAAAACGGGCGCAGTATGTTGAGTGAAACCTTAATGGTTCCTTAACGAAAAAAACGCATACTTTGTAAGGACAAAAGGGAACGAATGTTCCCTTGAAAAGCTCTTATTTATGATCGATTAGTCGGCTACAACGGCATTACTGGGCAGGTACAAAGCGAATCATCTGCCCGTCACGGTTGCGCACCAGGGCGGTTGAGAAATCTTCCGAATCACTGTAACCCACAGCCCATACACTGCCCGTCAGTGCGGGATCCGCATGAATGGCCCCCATCCGGGAATAGACAGCCTTACCATAAGGGATTCTGAATCCCGTCAGATGATAGATAGTCTTACCTGATGCATTAACACCGGCCGCTTTTGCCAGCAGATAAAAACCGCCAGCATCTTCCGACAAGGGCTGGTGCCAATGTGGACGATCACGATGGTATTCAAGGTAAAAGCCTTTGCCCTTATCTGTCATAAGAAAGTTGTCCACATAATAGTTTCCCAACTGCATTTTCCAGATAGGGTAACTGTCGTTAGGAAATATAACTTGACTCCCGGCATTGACCAGTGTCGCCCCATAATACAACAGAGCATGATCCTCAGCGTCGACAACAGGTATCGTGATGGTTGTATCAGCGCTATCAACAGTAAGAATGACATTGTCACCCAGAATATTTTCATTACCACCGATATCAGTCTGATCATTAATCCAGTCAGCGGTAATATCTGCGTGATGTGGTGCATCTACATTGTCGCTGTTTGCTGAAACATAATTTTCCAGATTGATAGCATCCTCTGTGCATATTGCTTCCGTCAAACCCGTCTTAGGAGACACTGAGTAGCATGCCGTATTTTTTACATTCTGGTGCAACCCCAGAGCCGTCATATTGGAATCAGGCTGACTCCCCTGACGGTCAACCATCATATTGTCTACCCACTGCAAGCAGGTGTTTAATGTTTCAGCAATGATGGAATGATTGGATTCAAACGCGACATCATCGGTTACCAGAACGGTGGCATGAGCGATGGAAACAGATAAAAAGAGTAAAAGAAAAGCAGGCATATTTTTTAACTTCATACAATCAACCTCAATGATTCAGACCAAAGCATTCGCCGTATCAAACAACGACAGACTGTTGGACAGCATTCACCAAGGTGAGTTCAGGCAGGCATTAAAATAATTGGGATGGATTAACAGGAAAAATCCAAGATTGAATTAAAAGAATTTCATATGAACACTGTTTTTCTGTGTAGCAACAGGTTTACTCATTGATCATTGTCTCTATTCTCATCTTTGTCTGACGGCTGTTGGTTGACTTTCTTTTCCTTATTCTTTTTCTTTGAGCTCTTTCCACTCATGCGATAGCTATCAATCGTTAACAGGCAATCTTTACTGGCAATGGCTGTGGTCGTGGTGGTTGCACGTTTTTTTGCCGCCGCATGAAAAGAACCTGGTGCGGCACGACCTGTCCGCTCCTTCTGCATTTTTGCCTTGGCTTTCTCGACTTTATCCGTCACCGCTTTCTTATGTTTCTTATGGCCTAACTCCTTCTCTTCAATCTGGGAGATATACTTGGCCATAGCGCTCGACGCTGCCTTCAGATCATATTCTCCCATTTCCATTTTGGTCAGCTTTATTTTGGTTTTCACCTGACGATTCGACAGGCTTTTGATAATGACAGAATCATCCTTATTACTTTTACTGGCTAATTTATGACTCACCAGAAACAGATTGATGGTCTTTTTATCTGCTCCGGGAAGGATCGTCTGAATACTTTTATAAAATTGTGCGTCAGCTTCCTTGCCATGGGATTTAAATAAAGTACTCAACAATTGCTTGATTTGTCGACTGCTCAAATCCAGCGCCTGACCGGAGGCCTTACCACCCTTGTCCCCCAGCTGACTGGTGCCACCATCCGATGATTTAACGGCATAGCCTTTCCTGCTACCTTCCTCTGCGGACGGTTTGGCTGGCATTGCAGAATCTTTATAACTGGAGGAATTACTGACTCCGACACCTTTTACGCTCATTCTCACCCCGTGTTCCAGAAAACCGTTATTTTTTCAGCATAGCAATTCGCTCATCCCTCAATGAGGCTGATGATGGAACGCTGCAACAATTCGGGCAAAGTTCCGAAACAGCAGGTTTCCCGATGTTCCGGATATCTCCGGATGAAACTGCACCCCAAACTGTCTGTCGGCAGGACAGGCCATAATCTCAACGTCATAGTGAGCAGACCGACCTAACAATCGGAAGTCTTCTGGTAAAGTCACGCCCTCACAATGATCCGTGCCAAAATCGACATTGCTATCAAGATCAGTCAGAAGCGGATGCTGGTTATCAAGCAAATCCACCGTTTCACGCTGACGGCGCTCTTGTCCGAGGTACACATCCGCACCATGCCGCAGGGCTATGGCCTGATGCCCCAGGCAGATGCCCAGTACCGGCACCGTCAGGTGGTCAATGAAGGCAAATTGCTCCAGAAGTGTGTGATGCGTCGCGGAATCGGTAAATAGGCGCGCGCCACCGGATATGACGACCGCTTCTGACTGGCATCTGAAGTCATGCTCATTCGCCTGGTCCAGCAGGACGCACTCCGCCGTGATACCCAGGTTTTTAAGGGTTTCTACAATGTCCGGTACTTTCTGACTGTTGCAGTCAATGACAGTCCATGCGCACATAGCTCCACAACGCCCCCTGACGACATGCGATTTTTTGCATTCTATAACAGTCTAGACCGCCAATATCCCTGCAGGTTCCCGACCATCACCCACAAAAAAGCCGGGACAAGCCCGGCAAAAACCTCAGACCCCGACTGAATCAGGCCGCTTTATGCGAATCTGACTCCGGTTGCGGGTAGGTGGCGAGGATTTCGTCACCGTCGACGGATTCCAGCTTCACATCAAACCCCCAGAGAGACTGCACGTGTTTTACCACTTCCCGGGTGCTGCGCTGGTCCAGCGGCTGGCGGTTATGCATGAAATGCCGTAATTGCATGGAACGGTCACCCTTCACATCCACGCTGTAGACCTGGATGTTGGGCTCGATGTTGCCCAGGTTATATTGGGCCGCCAGGGTTTCCCGCAGCTGCCGGTAGCCTGGCTCGTTATGGATCGCACCGACCTCCAGGTAAGGGTTGGTATCATTATCCGTAATGGAGAACAAACGCAGATCCCGCATCACCTTCGGCGACAGGTACTGGAGGATGAAACTCTCATCCTTGAAGTTCTCCATCGCGTAATGGACAATTTCCAGCCAGTTGTCGCAGCCGGCAAAATCCGGGAACCACTGACGATCCTCGTCGGTCGGGTTCTGGCAGATACGACGGATATCCTGAAACATCGCAAAGCCCAGTGCGTACGGATTGATGCCGCTGTAATACGGACTGTCATACCCGGGCTGGAACACCACGTTGGTGTGCGACTTCAGAAACTCCATGATCGCACCTTCGGTGATCAACCCTTCGTTGTACAGGTCATTCATGATGTTGTAGTGCCAGAACGTTGCCCAGCCCTCATTCATGACCTTGGTCTGCTTCTGGGGATAGAAGTACTGTCCCAGCTTGCGCACGATGCGGATGATCTCCCGCTGCCAGGTTTCCAGCAACGGTGAGTGTTTCTCAATGAAGTAGAGGATGTTCTCTTCCGGATGTGCCGGGAACCGTTCCTCTTGCTTTTTCTCTTCACGGAAGGTTTTCGGAATGGTGGACCAGATATCGTTCAGTGTCTGCTGGATATAGACTTCCCTATCCTTCTGACGATTCTTTTCCTCTTCCGCTGACAACGGACGCGGACGCTTATACCGGTTAACGCCGTGGCTCTGCAGCGCATGACAGGCGTCCAGCAAATCTTCCACCGCATCAATACCGTAACGTTCTTCGCACTCAGAAATATAGCGCTTGGCGAACAGCAGGTAGTCGATGATGGAATCAGCATCCGTCCAGGTTTTGAACAGATAGTTCCCCTTGAAGAAGGAGTTATGGCCGTAGCAGGCGTGGGCGATAACCAGCGCCTGCATAGTCATAGAGTTCTCTTCCATCAGATAGGAGATACAGGGATTGGAGTTAATGACAATCTCATACGCCAATCCCATCTGGCCACGCTGGTAGTTGGCCTGGTTGCTCAGGAAATGTTTTCCGTAAGACCAGTGGCTGTACATCAGCGGCATGCCGGTGGACGCATACGCGTCCAGCATCTGCTCGGAGCGGATCACCTCGATCTGGTTCGGATAGGTGTCCAGCTTGTAGCCTTCAGCAATACGGGCAATTTCCTTGTCGTATTTGTCGAGTAACTCGAAGGTCCACTCGGGACCGGTCGAGAGAGGTTCTTTTCTCATGCGGTAGCCTCCCGCTTCTCGAACAGCTCACGGAATACCGGATAGATATCTTTCGCCGAACGGATATGCGACATGGCAAACTGGCCTTCATAGTCGCTTTCCACCGACCGGTACTCATGCCACAGGTTCTGGTGGTGGCGATCCGTGATTTCGATATAGGCGAAATACTGGACCAGCGGCAACAGGCTCTCCCGGATCAGCTTAGTGCACTTGGGCGTATCCGCTTCCCAGTTGTCACCGTCTGAGGCCTGAGCCACATAAATGTTCCAGTCTTTCGGGTTGTAACGTTCTTCGATGATTTCGCTGGTCAACGACAACGCGGATGACACAACAGTACCGCCGGTTTCACGGGCATAGAAGAAATCATGCTCATCACATTCCCGGGCTTCGGCATGGTGGCGGATAAAGACGACATCCACCGCCTTGTAGTTCTTCTGCAGGAACATATACAGCAGGAAGAAAAACTTCTTCGCCATATCCTTGATGTCGCGGGTCATGGAGCCAGAAACGTCCATTACGCAGAACATCACCGCCTTGCTCGACGGCATGGGCACCCGGATCAGGTTGTTGAACTTCAAGTCAAAGTCATCAATGAACGGCAGCCGCTTGAGTTTGCCATTCAGTTCGGCAATACGATCACGCAGTGCCTGCGCGCGAGTTGCATCCGTGTTCTCCGGACTGACCTCCATCTCGCGCAGTTCACGTTTGAGCGCACGAACCTCACGACGATCCTTGCCTCCCAGGGCAATCCGACGGGCATGGGCGCTGCGCAGTGAACGCACCACATTCAGCCGGTCTGGCGAACCTGCACTGGTAAAGCCAGCCCTACGGGTCTGGAATTCATTGCTGTCCTTCAGATCCTTTCGAACCATGTTGGGCAGTTCCAGGTCATCAAACAGGAACTCAAGGAATTCATCCCGGTTGATCTGGAATTCGAAGTCATCCATACCGCCGCCGCCATCGCTGGCTTCGCCGTCGCCGGAAGCAGAACCCCCCTGCTTCTCCGGACGCTTGAAGCGGTCGCCGGTATCAAATTCCTTGTTACCCGGGTGCACCTGTTCACGGTGTCCACCCTGGCCATGATGAAAAAACGGTTCCGACAAATCCTTGTTGGAAATACTGATTTTCTCGCCGCTCTCGGTATCAGTGATAGAGCGGTTATTAACGGCGTCATTCACAGCGCGGCGTATATGGCGGCGATAGCGACGCATGAAACGCTCACGGTTCACCGTGCTTTTGCCTTTGCTGTTCAGGCGCCGGTCGATAACGATACTGGTCATAATACGGCCCCGTGCGAAGTAGAGAGAATGCGGTAACACGGTGACGTGAGACGCAGGTCGTCCCACGTCACGTGTCAGGCATTACTGGGACTTGCGCACGCGGATATACCATTCACAGAGCAGGCGGACCTGCTTCTCGGTATACCCGTGTTCCATCATCCGTGACACGAAGTCGTTGTGCTTACGCTGCTCGTCCTGGCTGCCCTTCGCATTGAAGGAGATCACCGGCAGCAGGTCTTCAGTGTTGGAGAACATCTTCTTCTCGATCACTGAACGCATCTTCTCGTAGCTGAGCCAGCTTGGGTTCTTGCCTTCGTTGTTGGCGCGGGCGCGCAACACGAAGTTCACCACCTCGTTACGGAAGTCTTTCGGATTGGCGATGCCAGCCGGCTTCTCGATCTTCTCCAGCTCATCGTTGAGTGAAGAGCGGTCGAGGATGTGGCCGGTATCCGGATCACGGTATTCCTGATCCTGGATCCAGAAGTCTGCATAGGTGATGTAACGGTCAAAGATGTTCTGACCATACTCGGAGTAAGACTCCAGGTACGCGGTCTGGATTTCCTTGCCCAGGAACTCGATGTACTTAGGCGCAATGAATTCCTTCAGGAAGCGGACATAACGCTCGGAAGCTTCCTGCGGGAACTGGGCCTGTTCGATCTGCTGCTCAACCACATAGAGCAGGTGAACCGGGTTGGCCGCCACTTCACTCGGGTCAAAGTTGAACACCTTGGACAGGATCTTGAAGGCAAAACGGGTGGACAAACCATCCATGCCCTCGTCGACACCGGCTACGTCCTTGTACTCCTGCAGAGACTTGGCGTTCGGATCGGTATCCTTCAGGCTCTCACCGTCGTAAATCCGCATCTTGGAGAAGACGTTGGAGTTTTCCGGCTCCTTGATACGGGACAGCACGATGAACTGGGCGAGCATGCGCAGGGTGTCCGGTGCGCAAGGCGCAGAGCGCAGCGAGCTGTGCTCGAGCAGTTTCTCGTAGATTCGGATCTCTTCATCAACCCGCAAGCAGTAAGGCACCTTGACGATATTGACACGGTCAATGAAGGCTTCGTTGGTCTTGTTGTTACGGAAGGTCTGCCATTCTGACTCGTTGGAGTGAGCCAGCAGAATACCTTCGAACGGAATCGCGCCCAGGCCTTCAGTACTGTTGTAGTTACCTTCTTGCGTTGCTGTCAGCAGTGGGTGCAGGACCTTGATCGGCGCCTTGAACATCTCGACGAATTCCATCATGCCCTGGTTGGCACGGCACAATGCGCCGGAGAAGCTGTATGCATCCGGATCATCCTGGGAATACTCTTCCAGCTGACGGATATCGACTTTACCCACAAGGCTGGAGATGTCCTGGTTGTTCTCATCACCGGGTTCGGTCTTGGCCACCGCCACCTGGTTCAAGATGCTCGGATACAATTTCACGACACGGAATTTGGTGATGTCACCACCGTACTCGTGCAGGCGTTTCACCGCCCAGGGAGACATGATGTGCCGCAGGTAGCGACCAGGAATACCGTACTCTTCCTTCAGAATGGCGCCGTCTTCAGCGGAGTCGAACAGACCCAGCGGCGATTCAAACACCGGCGACCCTTTGATGGCATAGAACGGCACCTGTTGCATCAATTGCTTGAGGCGCTCAGCCAGGGAGGATTTACCCCCACCGACGGGACCCAGGAGATAGAGAATCTGCTTCTTCTCTTCCAGCCCCTGCGCTGCATGGCGGAAATAGGAAACAATCTGCTGGATCGCCTCTTCCATGCCATAGAATTCTTCAAACGCCTTGTAGCGCTTGATGATCTTGTTGGAAAAAATACGACTTAAACGAGGGTCGCGGGAGGTATCTACCAGCTCCGGCTCCCCAATGGCCATCAGCATGCGTTCTGCTGCACTGGCGTAAGCTCCGGGGTCGTTCTTACAGAGTTCCAGATACTCCTGCAGGCTCATCTCTTCCTGAGCCGTGGAGTCATAACGATCCTGGAAATGTTGGAATATTGACATACTCACCACCCGTCTTTCCTGAATGAATCTCTGGTTTTTATTAAACCGGATATGTACGACGTGCCGAGCGTGCGTCTAACCCCTCTCCAAACCTGTTATCTATCCTATCTGCGCGCTGTAACCCGACAGTCTGTTTCACGCCATGGTTGGGCTTCGCCGTCCCCTCTTCCATGGCATACCGTTTTGTTTTTTCAGCGACATCGCTTGTGGTTGTTATTCGATGTCACTTTCAAGGTTAGGGAAAACGCCCTCGGAAAAACAGTCTGTTTCTTAAGGATTTTCTGTGGGATACTGGTGGAATTGTGATCGTTGCCACAGCGAACAAAAGCATATTTTGATTACCCCTTCATCCTGAAAATCATCTTTTATTTGTACTTTCCTGCTAAGCCACTTCATCCATAGAAACAATACGCTATCTTCTTAAATAGCAAGTTGAGTGAATGTATCTGCCTCTCTAAAACCATGTGAAGCCATCTCCCTTCCTCTCTTAATTCGCAACAGGACTGCAACACTAAACGCCAGCGCATAGGTCAGTGAAACTGACAAGCTGGTCATGGCATTACCCCTACAGACCGTGGACTATTTACGCTCACTCAAACAGCTGAATTGGAGAGTGTTGTGAGCATGAATGATCCAGACAGTGCCTCTATCAGTGGATCAACCCTGATTGCCAAAATGAAGAAGGAACTGTCAGAAATCCGCATTAGCCTGCTGGAGGCCGCCACTGACTATCTAACCTCCATGACCGAGCTTACAGAATACGAAGACAACAAAAACGACTCGCAAAACGCAACAGCACCGTCATCAGAGCACAAAGCTCAAGCGAACAACTGCGATACGCAGGACATAACCGAATGACTTGCAATATTGGTAAAGAACGGTGGCTATACATCAGAAAGTCCAGGTGATCTCACCACTTAACTGTTGTGAGAATGTATGCCTGGATTTACTCATCCCATAACGCACCGCACTGTTCATGTTTTTTCCAATCACCTGCATGCCAACATTCGCCTCCGTGCGATATTTGTCCCTGCGAGCACCGGATTGCCTGACCTTGAAGGTCGGCTGATCATTGCGCCATACGGTGACCGGTAGCTCCCGGTCTCCCCATGATGGAGTGAAACGAACACCCACTTCCGGTATCACTGCAATATTTGATGTATGGGTCGAGAAGAAGTCTCTGCCTCTTGCTGACAAGCCAAGAGGAAGCTCCCAATACGTTTCAGTGCTACAACCATTGCCGTATACCTGCCCGGTTCTCTGCTCCAGCACCCGGCCACGGCGCTGACGAGTATGCCAGTACGATAAACCTGCGCTGGGCATGAGAATCCATACATCCAATGGCACAGACCACACCCATGCAGCCTGTCCTCCCCAAATGTCAATCTCACTGTCAGATGTCAACCGGGATTCATCACTGTACTGGCGTAAATTGTGATCCGAATGCAGAAAGACCAGTCTCGCTGTCACCAGTACCGAATTTAACGCAGTGCTACCAAACAGCGTACCACCTCGATAATCGGCGTGACTGCGGGTTTCCGGAATATCACCTCGTGAATCAATATCGCCGTTACCCGCAAAGATACCGATTCCCCAGCGATGGTTATCCATGACCTGCGCCAACCCAATCGCCAGCCCCCGTAGATTGGCCTTGTAACCTACATCCCTGCTATCAAGGTCAAGGTGGCTGGCGCGAGTGTGTTCATAAAACGGAAATAGCCAAGGGAAAAACCCGGGGTTCGTGATCGCCGGACAACCGCCACTCACATTGTCCATTTGCCAGGCATTCCGCACGTAATAACAATCCGTTGCCGCGGGTATCTCTGTGAGCAAACGCGATGCCAGACTCTGGTCAATCATCGCTACCGGCAGTAATCGCGATAGCGCCGCGTTCTCAGGCAACGCAGTCACAGGCTGAGGAGGAGGAAGTGGAGGTGGCAATGGATCAGGCTCTGGCAGCGGTAAATCATGGGACAATGTGCCATAAAGATAGGCGTCACTCCCCTCACTCTGTTGACGTAACGTGAGCGAATAGTTGCTCTGGTCAGTCACAGCTGTCAGGTTGGAAATATCCAGCGACAAGGGGCTGTCTGTAATATCTTTTTTCACTAGCAGGTAAGTGGCCTGTTCACCTTCCCCCATCAAGGTCTCAACATGGCCTAACAGGGTTCCATGACCCTGGATGGAAAAACTACCATCACGTGCAATATTCAGAGGCGCCACAGGTGAACCACTGTCCATCCTGTTGGCTGCCGCCAACGGTAATTCCCATATTCCGCCATTCACGAAATCCAGTAACAACGACCCACCGCCACCAATCGTTGAACCAATACCGGTTGTCCATTTCGCATCCGGTTGATGGAAGTGCAATCTGAATGTGCCTTTGTTTGTCGCTTCTACCAGCTGGCTGTTGATGTGTGAGCCTGCACCAAGATCCAGAATCAGCTGGTTGTATTCCCCCTGGATACTGATTTTGCCATCAATTTTGATAACCTGGGGATTAGGCTGTTGTGCATCAAAGCTTTGGCGCGTCGTCATGGACATGGCAACGGCCGGATCGTCAGCCACCGGCCTAAGCGGTGATGGCGGAAAAACATATTGAGAAGAACCCAGCGTCTGGATCGCGTAGGCATTCTCACTGGCAGAGACCGTTAGCGCATTATGGATATAAATAATGCTGTTCCAGCCAATGATCGCTGTGGCATCTGATCCACTGGCCTGAATATTCGTCGGCCCATTCAGGGTAACAACACCAGGCTCCCCAATATGTTTGACAAAAAGACCCTGGGCATATTCACCCTCGTTTTCTATTGTTAAAGCACCGTCAATTGTCACCCGGCCGGGTTGTGCGCTCACTGCCGTCGAGTAATCGCCATTGTTTGTGATCGAAACGGGCCCTTTCAAATCAACGCCAGCTCCTACCCAGGTTGAAATCCCCTGAACACCCACCTCTTGTCCCACTATGGTTACAGGCCCTGTCAGAGTGATCTTCCCCCCGCTTTCCGCCTGCATGCCAATTAAATCCGGCTTAAGCAAATGAATGGACAGGCTCTCCAGCGAGCCCTCGATGCGCCCGTCATTCTCGGCCTGCAACGCAGAAGAACCACTCTGACCAGAGGCATAGTTCATCGTAATATTGCCAGAGAGTGTCACAGTATTTCCGGCATCTTGCGCAATAATACTGTCGGTATAGGTGCCCGATGAATAAGCTGTGCAGTGACCGTTAATGGCCACCGCGCTTAACAGGAATAGAAGGACATGTGTAAAGAACGGGGCCAGAGAATGACGCCCCACCCTAAATAAGAGACCTTTAGGCATTACTCATCGAACGCTCTGATGACAGCGTTCGATGAGTGTAGTTTATCGCACTAACGGTGCGACCGTTGACGCCAGCCTCGCCATTAATCCGGTTCTTTGCGTTGAACAAAAACACTTAGCAATGCCAACCCACCGGAAGCCACCATCAGTAAAAGGGATACTGCATTCAATACCGGTGTGGAACCTTCCCGCATCCGGTCAAACATGGTGATGGTCAGGGGTGCATCACTGCCAACAAGCACCAACGTCGTATTAAAGTTTTCAAACGACATCAGGAAAGCGACGATAGCCGCACCAATCAACGCCGGCCGCAACCAGGGCAATGTGATAGTCCACAGCACATCAAAACGGCTGGCGCCTAGATTCAGTGCCGCCTCCTCCAGGGCCGGGTCAAACTTGCGCAAGCGGGCAGAGATAATCAACGTGCAAATCGTCGAAATAAACGAGAACTGCCCTAATACAATCAGCAACAGCCCGGGACGCAGGAAGTTCAGATCCCAGCCCCAAAGATCCTCTGCCCCATTGGCAATATTGCTGCTGAATACCAACACTGAGATCCCGAGAATAACGCCGGGAATCACCAGCGGAATCAACATCAAGGTATAGACCTTAAATCCCGCTTAACCTTGGGAATGTGAGCAAGCTGGCCGTACTTTTGGCAACAGAGTACAGTTTTTGCACAAAA